>DYKK01000301.1 GCA_020722625.1 Anaeromyxobacter dehalogenans | reverse complement strand
CTTCGTGTTCGCGTCTCCAGGGGAACCCCGATGACACCAAGTCGCGGTCCTGAAGAGGATATAATCGTGGCCGGAAACCTCGAGGGGACGAGCCATGGTCCTGGTGGACGTGACACGAACCAGGAGGCCGTGGACGGCCGAGCAACTCTCGCGAGCCGTCTCCGCCGCGAGAGACGCGGTGGCTGACGTGCCGGGCGTGGTGTCGGCCTATCTGTTCGGCAGTGCGTGCCGGCCCGGGACGGTGGGGGATATTGACCTCGCGATCCTGGTCACGGCCGGGGCCGACGTCTCCATTCGCGACCTGGGTCGCGTGGCCCTCGCGGTCGAGCGTGCCGTCGGCCCTGGCTCGCCGGAGGTGGATGTCCGGGTCGTCCGGCCTTACATGGCGGCGCTGGCCCACGAGGTCCGAAAGACCGGCATTCTCGTGTACGAGTCCGACCCCGTCGAACGAGCCCGGCACGAGGCCCGCATGGAGAACCGGTACCTTGACGAGAAGTGGCTGCACGCCCCGGCCCGCGGGCGTTGAAGGAGCGCACTTTGCCACCTGACGAGAGCATCGCCGCTCTGGTGCGAGCGCTTAGAAAGGACGTGGCTTCCCTGAAGAGATACGGCGATCAGGTCTCGTGGGACGAGTTCGTCCGAAACGAGGACCGGCAGAACATGGTGCTCTTCGCGCTCTTTCGTGCGGCCCAGACCGCCGTGGACATCGGACAGCGGCTCCTGGCATCGAGACGGCTCGGAGGAGCGGAAACCTACGCGGAGGTCTTTGAGCGTCTTGGACAACAGGGGATCCTCTCCACCGAACTGGCCGAACGGATGCGCGGATGGGCCGGTTTGCGGAACGGGATTGCACATTTGTACAGAATTGTTGACCTCGAATTGATTTACAGGGCATATACCCAAGAGACTTGCGACCTCGAGGAGTTCTCGGACGCCGTCGAGAACCTTCCCGAGTGCCGGGACTGACAGCGCCACGACCACGTTGGACGCGATGAACGGCGCATGACGGCAAGGACACGTTCCCCGCAACCTCGGACCCCGGTGACCGGAACCCGGACCCCAGATCCCGGGGAGGACGGTGTCAAAGACAGGGGTCAGGTAACCGTGTCTGTGGCAGTGACAGTGATACCCGCGGCGATTGCCCGGCACGGACGTGAACGCGCGAGTGTCAGTCCGGCAACCCCAGGCCGCGGCGCAGGCGCACCCGGGCCGCGGGGAGGTCGCCGGCCCGCAGGAGGTCCAGCACATCGGAGTCGAGGATGCGCCCGATGCGGGCCGTGACCTCCGCGGCGGACAGGCCCAGGTTCAAGAGGTCCGGCCGGGCCTCGGACAGGAGCGCGGTCAGGGTCCCCCACTCTGGACCGTACTCGGCCTCGAGGCGGCGGCGAAGGGCCGCGGCGAGGCCCGGAGACCGCGCGTTGGTCGAGACGCTGATGACCAGGGCGTCGCGGATGACGCACGCGGGCAGGGTAAAGTCGCAGAAGAGCGGGTCGTCCGCCACGTTCACCAGGATGCCGGAGGCGCGGGCCTCGTCCGCCACGCGGTGGTTGACCGCGGGGTCGTCCGTGGCCGCGAAGGCCAGGACCACCCCGTCCAGGTCCGCGGGCTCGAAGGGCCTGGCCCGGTGCTCGACGGCCCCCTTGTCGCGCAGGTCCGCGAGCGCGGGCGTCACGTCCGGGCTGACCAGACGCACGCGCGCCCCGGCCCGCCGCAGGCGCTCGACCCGCCGCTCGGCCACGTTCCCGCCCCCGACCACCAGCACGCGGCTCCCCTCCAGGGCCAGGTGGATCGGATACAGCATCGCGGACCCCTGGATGCGTCCCGCTCGGTGCCCGGCGCGCGTGCCGAGGCGCGCCCCGTCGCGCCGTTCCAGGTCCCGGTCCTTCTGTTCGAGCCGCGTCTTCGCCCCGACCACGGGGCCGACCAGCAGGACCGCCGGGGGCTCGATGCCTGCGGCCTCGGCCTCGTCCGCGATGCGCGCGAGGGTCGAGAACAGCACCCGCTCCCCCGGCCAGTAGGCCTGCTGCACGAGCGTGGCCGGGGTGTCGCCGGGCTTGCCGTGATCCATCAGGAGCCCCGCGATGCGGCGCAGGTTCTGGACCCCCATCAGGACCGCCAGCGTGTCCATGCGGGCCAGGGCTTCCCAGTCGAGTTCCAGGAGGCGACCGGTCGCGTCCTCGCGCTCGTGGCCCGTGATCACGCAGAAGCAGGCGGACAGGTCGCGGTGGGTCACCGGGATCCCGGCCGCGGCCGGGGCCGCCAGGGCCGACGTGACGCCGGGCACGAACTCGAACGGGACCCCTCGGGCGGCCAGGAATTCGGCCTCCTCCCCTCCCCTGGAGAACAGAAGGCAGTCGCCGCCCTTCAGGCGCACGACGGTGTTGCCGGCCAGGGCCTTGCGTGCGGTCAGGTCGTTGATCTCGTTCTGCCGGGACTCGTGGCGGCCCGGGGCCTTGCCCATGTAGATCCGCTCGCAGTCCGGCCGGGCATGGGCCAGGCACTCCTCCTGGACAAGGCGGTCGTAGATGATCACGTCCGCCTGGGCGATCAGGCGGTAGGCCTTGACCGTCAGGAGGTCCGGGTGGCCCGGGCCCGCCCCGACCAGATAGACCTTCCCCGGCTTCACGAAGGCGCGCCCTCGGTAGGACCTGCGAACAGCGCGTCCGCGAACTCGGCGGCATCGAAGGGCCGCAAATCCCGCAGACCCTCGCCCACGCCCACGAACCGGATGGGCACGCCCATGTCCCGCGCGATGGACAGGACCACGCCGCCCTTGGCCGTCCCGTCCAGTTTCGCGAGCGCGATCCCCGTGACCTTCACGGCCTGGCGGAAGATGTCGGCCTGGCGCACCGCGTTCTGGCCCATTGTGGCATCCAGCACCAGGACCACCTCGTGCGGCGCGCCCGGCACGACCTTGCCCAGGACCCGGTGGACCTTCTTGAGTTCCTCGACCAGGTTGACGTTCGTGTGCAGGCGCCCGGCGGTGTCCGCGATCATCAGGTCGTGGCCCTCGTCGCGCGCGCGCTTCGCGGCCTCGAACAGGACCGACCCCGGGTCGGCCCGGTCCGCGCCGCTCACCACCGGGACCCCCACGCGCTCGCCCCAGACCTGCAACTGGTCCGCGCCCGCGGCCCGGAACGTGTCCCCGGCCCCGAGCAGGACCTTTCGACCCTGGTGCTTGAAGAAGAAGGCCATCTTCCCGATGGTCGTGGTCTTGCCGGTCCCGTTGACGCCGACCACCATCACGACCGCGGGACCCGGAGGCGGGGGGAGGTCCGGCACCCCGTGCGGCAGCCCGGCGAGCATCCCCTGGACCTCGCCCTTCAGGAAGTCGAGGACCTCGCGCACCAGGTCGCCCCCGGACGGCCGAAACCGGACGCGCAGGGCCTCGAGCAGGTCGCCCGTGGTCTTCACGCCGATGTCGCTGGTCAGCAGGACCTCCTCGACCCGCGCGAGCAGGGCCGCATCCACCGTGGTCCCGCCCCGGAACAGGGCCGCGAGCCTCCCCACGAACCCCTCGGTGCGCGTGCGTTCGAGGCCCGCGCCCAGGGGCTTCACGACGGGGAGTGGGATGATGAGGGCCTTCTCACGACCGGCCGGGGCACCCGCCTCCGCGGGGGCCGCGGGGGGCTCCTTGGGGACCTCGGCCTTCCGAGCGGGCTCCGGCTTTCGGACCGGCGCCGCCTCCGGCGAAGGGGCCGACTTCCCCGCGCCGACCCCGGGGTCCAGTCGCAGGGATGGGGCTGGAGGGCGCGGTTCCTCGGCCTCGCGCGCGGCCTCGTCCTTCTTGCGTCCCAGCCGGATGGTGGCCGCGACGCCCAGGGCCACGAACCCCAACACCACCAGGAGGGCAACAATGCTCGAAACGTCCATGTCCCGACCTGTCCGCACGGCCCGACGGCCGCGGGAATCCTAGTCGTGGGGGCGGCGGGAGTCAATGACGACCTGGTCCCCTGATTCGCCGCCTCGACGGCGGCGAATCGGGATTGCGGATTGCGGATTGAAGCCGCAAACCCGCTGCCGTGAGATGGCGATGAAGGAGGATCCGCGTCAAAGCCAATCGGGTCAATGGGTTGTGAAATCCGGCGGTGGATCTTGGCGCTCCTGATGATTGAATGCGGATCCGCCGAAACGCCCCGGCCAGGGAGTCCACGGTTGTCTGTGCGCTCGGTCGCGGGATGGCGCGAGCAGTGCTCGCGTCTCCAGGGGAACCA
>DYKK01000300.1 GCA_020722625.1 Anaeromyxobacter dehalogenans | reverse complement strand
ATGACGAGGAGGCCACGTCCACCGCGACCCCGGATCCCGGATGCCGGATGCCGGATCCCGGATGCCGGACTCCGAAGAAACTCGACGCGAACCTGGAGCCGCGATCCCCGGCTCGCGGCTGGACCCGTCACCAGACCTTCAGGGTCTCGGTCCGCATCCCGCCCGGATAGCCGTACGAGACGTACCAGTCCCAGCCATAGACCACGACCCCGACGTTGTCGGTCGCGGACAACGTGTGGGACCCCTCCGCGATGGGCATCCGGGCGACCTGGTAGGCGCCCGTGCCCGCGGTCACGAACTGCGTGACCGGGGCCCCGTCCAGGGTCACGCCCGCCCCGGCCGGGGCCACGACCGCGAGGTAGTTGCTCGCGTACTTCGTCGGGACCAGAAAGACGTATTCCCGGCGGAACTGCTCGACCGGGACCGCGATGATGAAGGACGGGTCCCCGATGTTCGCGTCGCCGGGTGAGCAGTTCGCCTGGGTGGTGCAGGACCCGGTGGTGATCTCGTCGATCACGTCGTAGCACTCGCAGGACTTGAACCCGGCGACCTTCTCGCAGGGGTCGCCCGAGAGGATGTCCACACACAGCGAGTGCGCGGCCCCGGGCGCGTCCTGGCCCTCGAGGTACTGTCCGACCAGGACCTGCTTGTCGGCCGAGACCTCCACGTGGTCCTTGAGCTCGAACTCGTGGAACTGACCCGCGTTCAGGACCGGCACGGTCGTCACCGCCGGGGTGACGGTCACGTGGGTCCCGTTTTCCGCGGCGAGGATGCGCACCACGTCCGGGGCGTTCCCGCGCGGCCAGGACCTCGCGACCACGTAGCGCCGCCCCCAGGCCGTCAGGGGAGGGAGTTGCTCCTCGATGTGGTCGCAGGCCGCGATCCCGGGGCAGTCCGCGCTCGAGACGCACGAGAACGTCGGGTCGTACGAACACGTCCCGCCAACGCACTGCGACACCGGCGCGGTCGCGCACACGTGGCCCGCGAACACGGCCACGCGGTCGTCGGCCTCGACCATTGTCCCGGTCAGGTCGCCAAACTGGTCCGCGGCCTCGAGGTTCAGGACCTCCCCGCGCGAAAGCGTCGTTTCCCACGTCTGGCCGGCGGCGAGCGATGGGACCCCGCCCCCGGCCAGGGTCCTCGCGGTCACCCGGATGCGCACCGGCACCGGCTCGTCTGCGACCCCGACCACCGCGAAGTTGGAGGCGAGCATCTGGGAGGCCGAGTTGTACCCGATGCTCGGCCACGCGAGCACCATGTACCGCTTGCCGAGCGCGTTGACCGGGAGCAGGAGCGAGGCGTCGTTGGAATAGACGAGGACGTTCTCGAGCGGGTTGAACTGGTAGGCCACGATCGGGAGGTTGGACTGGATTCGATAGACGAGTTTCGCCTTCGTGGTCCCCACGATGTTCAGCGGGTCCAGACCGATGATGGTGGCCTTCCTGGGCGGCGCGGAGACCTGCGTCACCAGGTGTCCGTCCGTGGACACCACCACGGTGGCGGTGAAGTCCTCGGTGGTGTTCGACACGACCACCGCGAACGGGGCGTTGGGGCCATAGGGGTCGAGCGGGTCCTTGTCGTCGTACTGGTCCATGTCAATGGCGTAGTACTCGCAGCCCAGGTTGGTCTTGAACTTTTCGTTGTACTCACAAAGTTTCACGCAGAGCCCCAGGTGGCACAACTTCCCGGTGTTCTCGGTGTCGCAGTCTTCAAGAAATTCATAGTGCGAACCATCTTCGGTGCAGCGATGGACCTCGGTCCCCTCGCACTTCTTGGACAGGGGCACGCAGTTCAGGCAGGCACCGTCAATGCACTTCTGCTCTCCGCACGGGGTCAGGTCCCATCCGGACCCGTCCGCGCGGCAGACCTTCGTCTGGTTCTGGGGCGTGCACTCGCGGTCCCCGGGCTCGCACGTCAGGCACTCGCCGCCCACGCAGACCAGGTCCCCGCACGGGAACTCCTGCGCGTACGCGAACCCGGAGTCGTCGCAGACCTTGACCTCGTTGTTGACGCACGTCACGGACCCGGGCTCGCACAGGTAGGGCCGGCACGTCCCTTCCACGCAGAATCCCCCGCCGGGACAGTCGGAGTGCCCGAGGCATTCGACGCAGACATGACGCGCCGTGTCGCACCGGGGGCGTTCCGGGGGGCACTGCGCGTTGATGGAGCACCCCGTCGCCTCGTCGTGTCCGCCTTCGTCCTCCAGCGGGCCGTAGTCCACCGTGACGGGGACGATGTCGCCGAGGTCCACGCCCCCGCGCGCGTCCCCGGACCCCGAGGCCCCCCCACACGAGGCCAGCAGCAGCCCCGCGAACCAGAACCAGTGCCCCGCCCTCGTCATCGGATCGGCCCCTCCGTTGCGTCCGTGGAGGATTGTACCAGATTTTGGACCCTTTGAACGGGTGTAAACTCCGTCCGCCCGGGACCTGTTCGGACCCGGACAGGCGCCGGGTGTTTCGATGCCTTGTGTCAGGAGGACCGGACGATGGCGGATCGTGCTCGGATGGGGATCGTGGTGGGAGGGGGGCCGGCCCCGGGGATCAACGCGGTCATCGGGGCCGCGGCGATCCGGGCCCTCGTGGATGATGTCGAGGTCGTCGGGATTCTCGACGGATTCGAGTGGCTGATGAAGCGGGACGCGACCCACGTCCTCCCGCTGACCACCGAGCAGGTGAGCCGCATCCACTTCCGGGGAGGCTCGTACTTGCGGACATCCCGCGCCAATCCGACCTCGAAGCCGGACGACTTGCGCGCGACCCTGGCCACGCTCTCGGAACTCGGCCTCTCGATGCTCGTCACCATCGGCGGGGACGACACGGCCTTCACGGCCATGAAGGTCCAGGAGGCCGCGGCGGGCCGTATCCGCGTGGTCCACGTGCCCAAGACCATTGACAACGACCTGGACCTTCCGCCGCACATTGATACCTTCGGCTACCAGACGGCGCGCCACGTCGGGGTCGAGATCGTCAAGAACCTGATGGTGGACGCGAATACCACGTCGCGGTGGTATTACGCGGTCGCCATGGGCCGCAAGGCCGGACACCTCGCCCTGGGGATCGGCAAGGCGGCGGGTGCGACGCTGACCCTCATCCCCGAGGAGTTCCCCGACCCCCACGTCCCCCTGCGGGCGGTGATCGACACCCTCGTGGGCGCGTACTTCAAGCGCCTGGCCATGGGGCGCCACGACGGGGTGGCCGTGATCGCCGAGGGCCTCGCGCTCAAGATCGAGCCCCGCGACCTGGCGGGCATCGAGGGCATCGAGGTGGACGACCACGGGAACCCTCGACTCGCGGAGATCAACCTGGCCGAGATCCTGAAGCGCGAGGTCCAGCGTGCCCTGAAGCGGGAGTTCGGGCTCAAGGTCACGATCGTCCACAAGGACATCGGGTACGAGTTGCGCAGCGCGGACCCCGTCCCGTTCGACATGGAGTACGCGCGCGACCTCGGCTATTGCGCGGCGAAGTACCTGCTCCAGGGCGGTCAGGGCGTGATGGTGTCCCTCCAGGGCGGCCACTTCGTCCCGATCCCGTTCGAGCGGCTCGTGGACCCGGCCACGGGCCGGACGCGCGTGCGGCTCGTGGACGTCGCCTCCACGCGGTACGCCATCGCCCGGCGCTACATGATCCGGCTGCGGCGCGACGACTTCGAGCCCGGCTCCGACCTCCCCGAGATCGCGCGGGCCGCGGGGATGACCGTGGAACGCTTCCGCGAGCGGTTCGAGTACCTGGTGGGATGGGAACTTCCGCCCCTGGTCCTGCGTGGCCCCGAGGCGTGACCCTCACGACACGGACACTGTCACTGACACTGTCCCCTGCCACTGTTCCCGTCACTGAACCCGAACCTGTCCACTGAATCTGTCCCCGCGGTCCGGCGTCCGGGGTCCGGAATCCGGGACCGCGGCGGACGCGGATCTGTCGTCATGCCACCTCCCCCCGCGTCCAACGTGGCACTGACACCGGCACTGACACCGGCACTGACACTGACACTGCCACGGTCACTGCCACTGCCACTGTTCCTGTCACTTCTCCGGCGTCCCACCTCCGGATTCCCGTCGCATCACGCGTGCGGCCTCGACCAGGTTCCGCAGGGCGTCGCGCACCTCGGGCCAGCCCCGGGTCTTCAGCCCGCAATCCGGGTTGACCCACAGCCGCGCGGCCGGAATGCGCGCCGCGGCCTTGCGAAGGAGCGCCGCCATCTCGCCGGTCGGGGGCACGCGCGGGCTGTGGAC
>DYKK01000299.1 GCA_020722625.1 Anaeromyxobacter dehalogenans | reverse complement strand
GCGTCGCGGCTGTGCAACCCGCGCTTCCCGGGCTTCGCGGGGGCGTGGCCGCCGGACCCCGAGGCGCTGCGGTTCCGCGAGGAGGTCGAGGCGGCGTACCTGTCGGCCTGCCGGGAGGTCGTGGGCGAGGCCGGCGCGGACCTCCCGCACGGCCGCGGCCCCGAGACCCCGCTCGGGGACCTGACCGCGGACCTGATGCGGGAGGCCCCGGTGGTCCTCGGGGAGGAGGCGGCCGACGTGGCCTTCGTGAACCAGGGGTCCATCCGCGACGACCTGTCGGCCGGGCCGATCACGATGTGCGACCTGCACCGGGTCTGGCCCTTCGACGACACCCTGGTCGAGGCCCGCATGAGCGGGGCCCAGTTGCGCGAGGTTTTCGAGTTCGCGGTGCGGGACCTTCACAAGTGGTTCGCGGTGTCGGGGATCTCCCTCCGGGTCCACGATCCGTCGGGCCGCGTCGAGGTCCTGGACTCCTCCGGGCGGCCGCTGCAGGAGGACCGCCTGTACCGGGTCGTGACCACGTCCTACCTGGCCCGCGGGGGCGCCCGCATGGACACCTTCCTGGGCCGCCTCCCCCCCGACCGCCTGCGGGTCCTGCCCTTCCCCTCGCACCGCGACGCCTTCCGCGAGGTCCTCCGCCGCCGCGCTCCCCTGACGCCCCCCACCCCGGGGCGCGTGCGCATCGTGCGGGATGCCCAACTCCGCCGTCAATTTCCGCAAGTCTTTGAACAACCATGAAATCTGCTTCGTTTCATTTCACCACCCTGGGGCCGCGACTTCCAAGTCGCGGCTGGCACGGGACCGTGACAAATCAAGCGGATCGTGTGATGGATGCGCGGGCGGGTCCGTCAGTCCGTCAGGGCGGCACCGGGTCCTCGGCGCACTCCCCGACCCCGTTGCCGGGGGCGGGGCCGCCGCCCCAGGGTTTCAGGACGAGCCGGTGCTCCTCGACGGCGGGGTCCGGGGTCCAGACGAGGACCTGGTCGTCCCACTCGGCCCACCGCCGGCGACCGTCCGACACGTCCACCGTGAACTCCGGGGCCTCGGTGGCGGGGTCCTCGCCGTACACGAGGCGCCTCGGGACGAAGACCCACGTGTCCGCGTACCCGGACCCCTGCCGGAAGACCAGCGTGAAGACGTCGCGGTTCTCGACGGGGCGGCCGTCGTGGTGGGTGTCGGTCCCCGCGCCGCCGGCGCCGAACGACCGGTCGAACTCCCACGACACCGGGACCCCGCCGATGCGAATCGGGGCCGGACGGACCAGGACCCCGGTCGCGCACCGGGGGGTTCCCGGTCCGGCCCGCGGTCCCGCGCACCCCTCCGGGACCACGAGGTCGCGGGCGTCGCACCATCCGTTTTTCTTGGAATAGTTTCCGAAGAACACGGACACGCGGGCGTCCTCGAGGTCCACCATCCGGTGCAGGGCCGTGTCCCGGGCGTGCGCGTCGGCCCCGGGGGCCTCGACCCCGGAAAGGACCAGGGGCGCGTGGTACTGCACGGTCGCCCGGCGCACCAGGGCCTGGAGGTCCGAAAGCAGCGAGCAACCCGCCCGATCCGCCGGTCCCCGCCGGAGGACCGAGCCCGCCGGAACCGACCAGACCCCGCCGTCCACGGGCGGGGCCTCGACCGCGACCCCGGACGGCGCGTCCCCGTCCCAGCGCACGGGTTCCTCGAACACGATCAGGGCGTCCGCGTCCACGGCCCGCACGGCGCGGGCGAACCGCCGGAGGAAGTCGGACAGGGCCGCCTCGCACGCGGTCGTGCCCGGGTAGAGCCACGCCGCGAGGCCGTCGTGGTCGCACGGGGCCCCGGCCACGAGGGCATAGCCGAGGAGGGCCGGGTGGTCCTGGAGGACCTCGGCCAGTTTCACGAACACCCGGATCAGATGGTCCTGAAGCGAAAGGTCGTCCGGGGTCCAGGCCCCCTCGTAGAAGTCGGCCCACCAGCGCAGGCGCCGGGGCCAGTCGGGGAGCCACCGGTCGCCCATGTCCTCGCAACGAGACGCCACGACCTCCTCGGAGACGAGGCCGGGGCGAAGGGCCCAGGCCGGGGCCCCGGCGCCCCCGAGGCAGCGCGAGACCCCCGCAAGCGGGTTTTCGATGATCACGAGGAGGCCGTGGCGATGCGCGGCGTCCAGGACCCACTGCACGTAGCGCACGTGGTCGAGGTTCAGGGAACGGGGGGCGGGCTCCAGGGCCTCCCAGGGCACGGCGAGTCGCACGGCGTTGACGCCCCAGGATCGCATCTGCCGGAAGGCGTCGTCGTCCCCGAGCGCGATCGGGCGGTGCGGGGGCCGCATGGACCCGCTGCCCGCGTGGACCCCGCGCAGGACCACCACCCGCCCGGCGTCGTCCACGACCTCGAAGCGGTCGCCGGTGCGGGCGACCCGGAACAGGGGGACGCCGCGCGACGGCGCGGGCCGGTCCGGAGGCTCCCGGAACGAAACGGCGCGATCCGGCGCGCCCGCGTGTCGCGCCAGGTGCCACAGGGCGCCGAGGTACGCCGCCGCGAGGGTCAGCGCGAGACCCGCAATCACCGGGACGGCGATCCGCGCGACCCGTCCCGCCTTGGTTTGGCCCACACCCACGCCCCCGCGTGCCTGGCGCCCCGTGGTTTCACGACACCCGCAGCCCGTAGCGGGCCTGCGCCCCCAGTTCCTCCTCGATCCGCAGCAACTCGTTGTACTTGGCGATGCGCTCGGACCGCGACAGGGACCCGGTCTTGATGAAACCCGCGTTCGTCGCGACCGCGAGGTGGGCGATGGTCACGTCTTCGGTCTCGCCGGACCGGTGCGACACCACGGTGGCGAACCCGCGCCCGCGCGCCAGGGCCATCACGTCGAGGGTCTCGGTCAGGGACCCGATCTGGTTCAGTTTGATCAGGATGGCGTTCGTGGCCTTGTCCTCGATGCCGCGCTTCAGGCGCCCGGGGTTCGTCACGTAGAGGTCGTCGCCCACGATCCGGATCCGGTCGCCCAGGCGCGCGGTCATCTCGCGAAAGCCGTCCCAGTCGTCCTCGGCCAGGCCGTCCTCGATGCCGATGATCGGATACCGCTCGACGAGCCCGGCCCAGTAGTCCACCATCTGAGTGCTCGTCATCTCGCGACCCTCGGCCTTGAAAACGTACAGATTCTTGTCCGCGTCGTAAAACTCGCTCGCGGCCGGGTCCAGGGCGAGGGCCAGGTGGCGGCCGGGCTCGTACCCCGCGGCAGCGATGGCCTCGACGAGGAGGGACAGGGCCTCCTCGTTGGTCTTCAGGTTCGGGGCGTAGCCGCCCTCGTCCCCGACCGCGGTGCCCAACCCCTTCTTCTTCAGGATCTTCTTCAGGTGATGGAACGTCTCGGATGCGGCCCGCAGGGCCTCCCGGAAACTCGAAAACCCGACCGGCACCACCATGAACTCCTGGATGTCCAGGGTGTTGTCCGCGTGCTTGCCCCCGTTCAGGAAGTTCATCATGGGAACCGGCAGGACGTGGGCGTTCACCCCACCCAGGTAGCGGTACAGCGGGACCTCCATGGCCCGGGCGGCCGCATGGGCCGCGGCCAGGGACACGCCCAGGATCGCGTTCGCCCCGAGCCGCGTCTTGTTCGCGGTCCCGTCCAGTTCCAGCAGACGGGCATCCAGGGCCCGCTGGTCCGCGGCGTCCATCCCCACGACCTCGGGCGCGATGACGTCGAGGACGTTGCGCACGGCCTTGAGCACCCCCTTGCCCAGGAAGCGCCCGGGGTCGTCGTCCCGCATCTCCAGGGCCTCATGGGTCCCGGTCGAGGCCCCGGACGGGACGATGGCCCGCCCGGTCGCCCCGCACTCCAGCCCGACCTCGACCTCGACCGTGGGGAATCCGCGCGAATCCAGGACCTCCCTGGCGTTCACCTCGATGATGGTTGTCATGGTCTTCCCTCTCCAAGAACAATCCTTCGGCCTGGCCCCCTTGCGGAAACCGCGCGGAGCATAGCGCCCTTGCCCGGTCATCGCAAGGACGACCGCCCCGACCACGGTCCGCGATCTCGATCTACGAAGAAACTCGACGCGAACCTGGAACTTCGGGTACTTGGACACGTTCAGGAACAAGATCGGAGGGCAGGTTCAGTGACAGTGACAGTGTCAGGACAACGTCGGTCGCGGGGCCGGGGCATGGCGGCGAGGCCACGTCCACCGCGACCCCGGACCCCGGATCCCGGACCCCGGATGCCGGACTTCCACGAAGAAACTCATCGCGAACCTGGAGCCG
>DYKK01000298.1 GCA_020722625.1 Anaeromyxobacter dehalogenans | reverse complement strand
TGGTTCCCCTGGAGACGCGAGCACCGCTCGCGCCGTCCCGCGACCGATCTCCGAGACAAACACGGACTGCCAGGCGATGTCTATTGGGAGGTTACCACGGCCGTGACAGGGGACAGGTTCAGACGACAGGGGACAGTGTCAGCGGGCAGTGGCAGTGACAGTGACAGTGTCAGCGTCAGGCCCACGTTGGTCGCGATGAGCGGCGTATGACGACGAAGCCACGTCCACCGCGACACCGGACGCCGGATTCCGGACCCCGGATTCCGGATGCCGGACGCACGCCACGACCGGCAATCGTGGCGGCGAAGTCGCGGTGGCGGACCGTGGATGCGTGATCCTCATTGACAACCGGCGACGGGATTGTAGGATTCGCGCGACGGGGGCCTTTGAGCCGCCACGGGAGGTGACATGGCCGAATCGGGAAACGTCCTGCTCGGGCGGGTGGACGAGGTCCTGAACTGGTGCCGCAAGAACTCGCTGTGGTACCTCCTGTTCGCCACGGCGTGCTGCGGGATCGAACTGATGCAGGCCGGGGGGCCGCGCACGGACCTGGACCGGTTCGGGGCGGTCTTCCGGGCCACGCCCCGCCAGTCGGACCTCCTGCTCGTCGCCGGGACCATCACCTACAAGATGGCGAGCCGGGTGCGGAGGCTGTGGGAGCAGATGGCGGACCCGAAGTACGTGATCTCGATGGGGTCCTGCGCGAACTGCGGCGGTTTGTTCGAACCATCCTATTCTGTCTTGAAGGGGATTGACCAGGTCGTGCCCGTGGACATCTACATCCCCGGCTGCCCGCCCCGCCCCGAGGCCCTGGCCGAGGGGATCCTGCGGCTGCAAGAGAAGATCACCCGCGAGCGGAGGCTGTCCGGGCGGGCCGCCTGACCCTGGAAGGCTACCAGGCTTCTTCGAACAGGAAGCGCGCGTCGTGAGGGCCGGGGCCGGCCTCGGGATGGAACTGGACCGCCCGCACGCGGAGGTCGGCCAGGTCGAACCCCTCCAGGGTTCCGTCGTTCAGGCTCCGGAACGTGACCGCGGCCCCGGCGGGCAGCGAGGACTCCTCGACCGCGAACCCGTGGTTCTGGGCCGTGATCAGGACCCGACCCGTCCGCAGGTCCCGGACCGGGTGGTTTCCGCCGTGGTGGCCGAACCGGAGTTTGTAGGTCCTCGCGCCCAGGGCCAGCCCGAGGACCTGGTGGCCCAGGCAGATGCCGAACAGCCGAACGCGTCCCAGGAGCGCCCTCGCCGTCTCCACGCCGTACGTCACCGGCTCCGGGTCCCCGGGGCCGTTGGACAGGACGACGAGGTCCGGCCGGCGGGCCAGGATGTCGCCCGCGGGGGTCGTCGCCGGGACGACCTCCACGTCGTGGCCCGCGGCCCACAGACAGTCCAGGATGGACCGCTTCGCCCCGAAGTCCACGACGACCGCGAGGCCGCGTCCCCGGCCCGCCCGCGCGACCCATGCGTCCCCGGACGGCTCGTGGCGGTACGGCTCGCGGCAGGTGACCTCCCGCGCCAGGTCCCGGCCCGAGAGGGGAGGGCAGGACCGGGCCTCCTCGCGAAGTCGGGGGAGGTCGCCGTCCGTCACCGGCCAGGAGACGAGTCCCGGAATCGCCCCGTGTTCCCGGATGCGCCTCGTCAGGGCGCGCACGTCCACGCCCGTGATCCCGACGACCCCGAGCCGGTCCAGCCACCCGCCGAGGTCCACCTCCGCGCGCCAGCTGGACGGGGCGGCCGAGGCGCAGCGCAGGACCACGCCGGACAGGGCGGGCCGGTGGCCCTTCCCGCCCGTCCTCCAGGGGCCCGCCCGTTCGTCGTCCCGTTCGTTCGCGCCGACGTTCCCGATGTGCGGGCACGTCATGGCCACGACCTGCCCCCGGTACGACGGGTCCGTGAAGACCTCCTGGTACCCGGTCATGCCCGTGTGGAAGACGACCTCGCCCGAGGCGGTCCCGGCGAGGCCGATCCCCTCGCCCCGGAACACGCTCCCGTCCGCGAGCACCAGCGCGGCGTTGCTCACCTCGTCACCCCCAGACGGTCCCACGTCACCCGGCCCGCGCGCACGGTCAACACGGGCCGGCCGGTCAGGGTCCGGCCGAGCAGGGGCGTGTTCTTGCCCCGGGACACCAGTTCTTCCGGGGTCACCTCCCAGGCGGACTCGCGGTCGAGGAGGACCAGGTCCGCGGGCTGGCCGGGCGCCAGCCGCCCGCCCGCCACTCCCGCGGCCAGGCGCGGTCCCAGCGACAGGGCCCTCACGGCCGCGGTCAACGTCAGTTCCCCGGCGGCCACCATCGTGTTCAGCACCGCGAACGTCAGTTCGATCCCGGATGCGCCGGGCGCGGCGCGCTCGAACTCGACCTCCTTCTCCTGGCGGGCTCGCGGGCGATGGTCGGACACGACCACGTCCACCGTGCCGTCGTTGAGGGCCGCGACCAGGGCCTGCCGGTCCTCCTCGGACCGCAGGGGGGGCCGCACCTTGGCGTTCGTGTCGTAGTCGCGCACCGCGTCCTCGGTCAGGAGCAAGTGCAGGGCGGACACGGACGCCGTGACGGGGAGCCCCCTGGCCCGGGCGTCCCGGACGATCCGCACGCCGGCCGCGGACGACAGCCTCGCCAGGTGCGTCGGGACCCCGGTCAGTCCGCAGAGCGCGACGTGCCGGGCCACGGCCGATTCCTCGGCGGCCGCCGGGACCGGGGGCAGCCCCGCGACCGTCGCGACCAGGCCTTCGTGCGCCATCCCGCCCCGGGCCAGCCCCGGGTCCTCGCAGGTCAGGACCATGCGCAGCCCGAAGTTCCCCGCGTACTCCATGACGCGCCGCAAGAAACCCGCGTCCGCCTCGAAGCCCTCACCCGCGGACAGTGCGGTCACCCCGGCCGACGCCATCTCGCCGATCTCGGCCAGGGACTCGCCCCGGAGGTCCCGCGACGTGGCCCCGAGCGGTCGGACCTCCACGAGGCCGGCCTCCCGGCCGCGTTCCACGATGAACCGCGCGGTCTCGGCCCCGTCGCAGGGGGGGTGGGTCTCGGGGGTCACGAAGACCGTGGTGTATCCACCGGCCGCGGCCGCCCGGGACCCCGAGGCGATGTCCTCGCGGTCCTCGTGGCCGGGCTCGCAGAAGTCCGCGAACAGGTCCACGAACGACGGCGCCAGCAGGTGGCCGCGCCCGTCCAGCACGCGCGTCCCCGGGTCCCTGGCCGGCGCGTCCCCGCGGTCCGGTTCCGATCCGAGGCCCGGAGCCGCCCGCCCGACTCCGACGAGGGTATCCCCCTCCCACTCGACCCATCCCCAGAACCGCTCGCCGGTCCCCGGGTCGAGCACCTCGCAGTGGGTCAACCTGATCCGCATCGCGACCCCCCGTCCCCTTTGGGTCCCTATTCCTTCTCGAGCAGGTGGGCGGAGACCAGGTACAGGACGGCCATGCGCACGGCCACGCCGTTCTCGACCTGCTCGAGGATCACCGACCGCCCGCTGTCCGCGACGTCGGCGTCAATCTCCACGCCCCGGTTCAGGGGGCCCGGGTGCATGACGATGGCGTCCGGGGCCGCGAGGCCCAGCCTCCGCGCGTTCAGGCCGAACCGGCGGGCGTACTCGCGGTCCGACGGGAAGAGGTCGCGCCCCATGCGCTCCTTCTGGATGCGCAGCATCATCACGACGTCCGCGCCCTCGATGGCCGGCTCGATCCGGTCGTGGACCTCGACCCCGAGCCGGTCCAGCAGGGCCGGCAGCATCGTGCGGGGGCCGGCCACGCGCACCCGTGCCCCGAGCGCCCGCAGCCCGTGGATGTTCGAGCGCGCGACCCGGCTGTGGGCGATGTCCCCCACGATGGCCACGGTCAGCCGGTCCAGGGGCCCCTTGCGCTCGCGGATCGTGAACAGATCGAGGAGCCCCTGCGTCGGGTGCTCGTGGGACCCGTCCCCGGCGTTCACGACGGCCGCGGACACGTGCCTCGCCAGGAAGTGGGGCGCCCCGGCGGCCGAGTGCCGCAGCACGATCACGTCGGGCTGCATGGCCATCAGGTTCTTTGCGGTGTCGAGGAGGGTCTCGCCCTTCGCGAGCGACGACTGCGAGGCCGTGAACGACAGGGTGTCCGCGGACAGGCGCTTGGCCGCGACCTCGAAGGACAGGCGCGTGCGCGTCGAGGGCTCCACGAAGAACAGGACCACGGTGATGCCGCGCAGCGTGGGGACCTTCTTGATGCGGCGCTTCGAGACCGCCTTGAACTCCGCGGCGAGGTCGAGGATTGATG
>DYKK01000297.1 GCA_020722625.1 Anaeromyxobacter dehalogenans | reverse complement strand
GGCGGCGCGAGCAGTGCTCGCGCGTCCAGACGCGAGCGGTGCTCGCGTCTCCAGGGAAACCACGAAGCGAGCAAGTCGCGATCTTCAAATGAGGCAACGTCCCGGTGACGGGGGAGCCGCGCTCGCGTCCCCGTGGGGACCGAAGACGCGACCTGGACGCGGCCTTGCCTGGAGGCTCCCCTCGAACCTCTCACGTCCCGCACGAGGCGTCGTACGTGACCTCGATCTCCTGCGAGTAGGCGGGCATGCAGGGACCGGCCGGGTCGAAGATGATCGAGTTGCTCGCAAGGTCGTACGACCATCCGGTGGTGCACGCCTTCCCGTTGACCGTCACCTGGATCGTGGTCGGGGACGACGGCAGGCCGGACAGGAAGAACTGCTTCTTCAGCGGCGCGTTCCCCCCGGACGCGATCTGGTTCAACAGCGGGGCGAAGTCCTCGCAGATGATGGCCTGCTGCCCGCCGAACTCCTTGGACATCGCGATGTAGCGCTTCCCTTCCCCGTGCCCCGCGTGCCCCTCGCAATGGGGCTCCCACGTCACGGAGTGCAGGCGGATGAAGTCCTTGTTGGCCGGTCCCTTGATGGAATTCAGGAGTGCCCGATAGTCGTTCAGGGTCCCGGGCGACTGGTCGTCCGCCTTGCTGATATAGACCATGTCGAGGTACGCGTCGGGCCGATAGAAGCCCCAGTTGTACCCCCCGCAGAACCCCTCCATGCACAAGAGGTCGCACGCGGCCGGGTCCGGGCAGACCGCGGGGTCGGCCAGGCAGTCCCCGTCCGACGTGCACGGCCTGGTCGTCTGCACGACGAGCGGCTCCGTGACCGCCAGGTAACTCGAGAGCAGCCCGCCCTTCGTCAGCGAGTCCCCCGAGGCGACCTCGGTCACCTGCTCGAACACGTGCCTGAACGTCCCCCTCGCGTCGGGCGTGGCCGGCGTCACGTAGCGCGGCATGAAGTCGGGGTTCCCCTCGTTCAGGCATCCCCGCTTCTTCTTGTCGTCAATCAGCACGATGATGACCCCGACGTGAAAGTCCTTGTCCCAGATGGCCCCGTGCTGGACGAAATCGTCCATGGCGTCCCGGATGTACGCTCCGTAATCTATCAAGGTGCAGGCGCAATCGTCCTGCACGATCAGCAGGTCGTATTCCTTGCCGCTGACCTGCTTGAACCGGTCCGTGATGGTGTTGTCGAGCGTCCCCTCGCCGTGCAGTTTCACATAGACGACCGGCTCGTCCACGTCGTTGCTCTCGATCTTCAGATAGCACGTCTGCTCCCCGGCCTGCTGGGGCACGTAGTTCAGCGAGATGTCGAGCGTCATCGAGGGATTGACCATCGTGTTGTCCGGGGGCAGGGCCGTGAGGGCCTTCATCTCGGGCGTACAGCCGTGGAACGACACCCGCTTGAGGGTCAGCGGCGAGTTCCCCGTGTTCCGGATCGTGACCTTCTTCGGCACCGAGGCGCATCCCGCGTACTGGAGCCCGAAGTCGAGCGACTTCGGGGTCACCACGATGTTGACGTACCCCAGGACCGCGGTCAGGTTGACGGGGTAGCCGTCCCCCCACATCCCGCTCTGCTTGGCCGGAACCTCGACGGTCTGCTGCTGGTAGCC
The DNA here is from genome assembly GCA_020722625.1 of Anaeromyxobacter dehalogenans. Lineage (GTDB taxonomy): Bacteria > Myxococcota_A > UBA9042 > DTJE01 > DTJE01 > DYKK01. The sequence continues at coordinate 2,684 of DYKK01000297.1, read as the reverse complement.
GTCATGGACCTGGCAAGCGAGGAGCCCGTAGAAGTTCGTGAACAGGAACTCCCCGAGGGGCGAATCGAACTGGATCTGAATGGGGTACTTCGAGTTCGGGGGCATCCCGTCCTTCAGGCCCGACGGCAGGTCCTGCGGGTTCTTGATCGCAAAGTACTGGCTCCCCCCGAACCCCTTCGAGCAGATGTTGATGAACGAGGCGAGCGTCGGGCAGTCCGACAGGGTGCACCCCTGGAACGAACAGTAGCCCGTGCCCTCGTTGACCAGGAAGATCGTGCGGGTCGCGCTCTCGCCCTGGAGCACGGCCCCGAAGTTCGCGTTCGGAGGGGCGAGTTTCGGGACGCACGTCGGGGCCTCGGCCCGCTTCGCCAGCAGGTCCACGGCCACCTCGGGCTGGTTGTAGGCGTTCGTCCGCACCCACAGTTTCGCGCGGACCTGCTCGTAAGGCTGGTCCTTGAGGTTCTTGAACTTCAGGACCACCTCCCGGTAGGAGCCGGCCGGGATCGCGCACCCCGCCGGGGGCTCAACCCCCTCCGCGACCGGGCAGTCCGTGGCCGCGTCGTAGTCCGGCTTCGTGGGCAGGAAGGTCGCGTCCGCCACGACCGAGAACTCGCCCAGGGCGTCGTCTGTGATCTCGATCGGGGACGTGAACAGGAGCGGCCCGTTCCCGTTGTTCACGATCCGGACCGTCTGCTTCGCCTCGATGCCCAGGGCCACGCTCAGGAAGTCCACGGGCTGGGGGAACACGTCCACCATCGGGACCGCGATCCGCCCGCGGACCTCCACCGTCACGAGCCCGCTCCCCTGGTCGTTCGACTGGATCACGATCACCCCGATGGGCAGCCCGTCGTCCGGCCTCGGGTGGTTCGCGGTCCAGCGCACCGTGAACGTCTTCATCTGCGGCACGTCCGCGTAGTCCTCGTGCTCCGGATACGGCGCCGCCTTGAGCCTCCACTCGGTCGTCGGGATGGACTTGGCCGGAGGCCCTCCCTCGTCCTCCAGGAGGTTCAGGTCCTCGTCGCTGCCCTCCGCCAGGGATATCCCGCCGACTGGAATGATCAGAAGAGAATAGGCCGGGTCGGTCGAGGCCCCTTCGTTTTCCACCGTGACCGGCAATTCGCGGGACTCGCCGAGGGACAGGATCCCGAAATCCACCACGCCGGGCGCGACAAGGACGTGCGGACCCACCTCCCGTCCATGCATGGGGAACTGCACGAAATCGAAGGTCCCCTGGAACAGGGTCTCGACCGCCAGGGAGCCGTCGTCCGCGCCGCCGTTTCGTGGGGCGTAGCGCAGGGTCATCTCGATGGCCTGGGCGGGCTGCAGGTCGAGCGGGTATCCCTGGCCGCCCGGGGTCGCGGGCTCGCCCTCGATGGTGAAGTCCGCGCTGCCGTCGTCCGCGAGGTACGGGGCCTTCAGGATCGAGATGGAGTCGCTCCCGACGTTGATGACCTTGACGACGAGGTCCCTGTGCTCGCCGCCCCGGACCTCGCCGAACTCAATGTCGCGCGGGTCGCTGGCCAGGTGTGCGACCTGGGCCAGCGCAGACACCGGGATCTCGGTGACATACTCGGGCGGGACGTTGTGGCGGACCACGAGCGTCCCGGAGTCCGGCGTCGAGTCCACGGGCGAGTAGTGAAAGGTGAGCGTGGTCTGCCCGCCCGGAGACAGGTCCACCACCGGAGGCCGGTCGAAGGTGAACTCCGCGCTCGACCCCTCCTTCCAGTCGAAGCCCTCCAGGTGGAGGACCCCGCTCGTCCCCACGTGCTTGAGGGTCACGCTCCGGTCCGCGGTGTCGCCCTTGACGACGGTCCCGAAGGACACCGACGGCGGCGAGACCTCCAGCACCATGTCCAGCGAGACGGACCCCTTCGAGCACTGCGCGAGCGCGGCCAGGCCCAGGCAAACGCCGGCGATCGGGATCATGCGGGCTTTCATCGGAAACCTCACGGCATGACGGGAAAGACCCCACCGGTCCAACGTCGGGCAGAGTTTCCATCTTTCCGGGTCCGCGTGTCAACCTCCCGAGTTGCGTCACAGGTTCAGTGGACAGGCATCGTGGACAGGGACACTGATGAGGCCGCTGAAAAACTCCCATGGACATGACTGGGGGATCGGGTCGTGGTGAAAAAATCCTTGACAACGTTGCAGTGTCGTTAGATCATATGCTTAGAAATCGTTCTTTCCAAGACCTCCTCCGGCGCCTGGTCCTGGAGGCGGAGCGGATGCTCCCGGGCAGCCACTCGCAGACGATGCGGACGTGCGGCGGGCCTGGGTGTCGGTGCCATCGTGGGGAACGGCACGGCCTGCACACATCCCTGACGTTCAAGACGAGCGAAGGGCGGTCGAGTGCGGCATATGTCCCGGCGCACGCCGTAGACGACGCCCGGGCGGAGGTGGAGGCGTGGAAGCGGTTGTGAGGGGTGGCAGTGGACGTGGCGCGCCTCCATCGCGAGGCGGCCGATGCGTCGCGCGCTGCGCAAGCAATGCCGGAGACGCACATCTTGATGCGGATGAAGTGGGCGGTGAACTGGAGTGCGGTGGAGGACCAACTCGCAGGTTCCTACGACACCGAGGAGGGGCGGGGGTGCTATCCACTGCCACTGTCACGGGCCCTGTCCCCTGAACTCTTCTCCACCAGCGGTACTGTCGGCCCAAATCCGCTATCAATTTTCGCAATTCTT
>DYKK01000003.1 GCA_020722625.1 Anaeromyxobacter dehalogenans | reverse complement strand
CAGTGTCAGTGTCAGTGTCAGCGCCAGGACAACGTCGGTCGCGGGGGACGGGGCATGACGACGAGGCCACGTGCAACGCGATGCCGGACCCCGGATGCCGGACCCCGGATGCCGGATGCCGAACGTCTGCGGCCCCAGGGTGGTGAAATGAAACGAAGCAGATTTCATGTTTATTCAAAGGATTGCGGAAATTGACGGCGAATCGGGAGCCGGTCCCTTCGTTGCGATTTCGAACTTCGAAGACTAGCATTTCCCGCTGCAAGCACCTCGGGCGGCCCGCGCCCGGGGGGGGAGAGGTCCGTGTTGAGGCAGGCGTGGCCAACCTGGGTCATGGCCGCCTGGACCCTCGCAGCCCTGTCCGGCGGCGCCGAGGCGGACGAGCGCGTCCTGACCCTGGATGAGGCTCTGGCCCTGGCCTTCCGCCACAACCCGGACCTGGCCGCGGCCCGGGAGGCGCGCGAGGGGGCCGAGGCCCACCAGGGCGTCGCGAGGGCGGGATATCTGCCCACCCTGACCGGGACCGCGGCCTACACCCGGCAGACCGGGAACTTCACCCCTCGACCCGGACTGATCCCATCGTCGTTCAAACTCACAACGAGTCCATCCAATCAGTCTTACAACTATTTCAACTTCGGGATCACATTGCAGCAGCCTCTGTACGATTTCGGGCGGACGGGGGGCGCCAACGACGCGGCCGGGGCTCAGAGCGACGCGGCTCGACAGGATGTGGAGTCCGCACGCCAGCAGACCTGGCTTGCGGTCGTGACCGGGTATCACACCGTGGTCGCGGCCCAGGAAATGGTGGGCGTCGCGGGGTCGCTGCGGGAGCAGGCTGAGCATCACGCGGCGCGCGCGCGGGCCATGGTCGCCGCCGGGACCCGGCCCCGCATCGAGGCGGTTCGCGCCGAGGCGGAGTGGCAGGCCGCGGAGGCGGCGCTGTTGCAGGCGCGCAACGACCTGACGGTGGCGAAGACCGCGCTCCTGGCCGCGATGGGGGTCCCGGAACCCTTTCCCTTCCGGGTGGTCGAACCGGCCGACGGCGAGGGGGGGCCTCTGATGCCGGTCGGGGAGGCGGTGGCGGAGGCCCTCCGGGCGAAGCCCGAGCGAGCCGCGTTGCTGGCGCGGATCGCGGCGCAGGAGGGCGTGGTGCGATCCCTTCGGGGGCAGTGGTTCCCCGTGCTGTCCGGCACCGCGTCGTTCACGGACGCGGGCACCGAGGTGAAGGACCTCGCGTGGAACTGGAGCCTCGGCGTCACGTTGAGCGTGCCCCTGTTCACGGGGCTGTCCCCCCTCTACCAGGTGCGCGAGGCCGAGGCCGCCCTGGCCGCGCTGCGCGAACGCCTGCGAGGGATCGAGGTCGCCGTCCGCCGGGACGTGGAGCAGGCCCGCGCCGGAGCCGAGGACGCCCAGGCGCGCCTCCGGCCGTTGCGGGCGGCGGTCGAGGCGGCCCGGGAGGCCCTGGCGCTCGCCGAGGGGCGGTACGACGCGGGGACCGGGACCTCGGTCGAGTTGCTGGACGCGCGGGCGGCCCTGGCCAACGCGGAGGCCGCGCTCGTGCGCGGGCGGCTCGACCTGGCCGTGGCGAGGGCCGCGTGGTTGCGGGCCCTGGGACGGGTGCCCGGGGCCGCAGGGGCTGCGGAAGGGGTGGGCGCGCCATGAACGGGACGCGACGAGAGACGGTTGCGCGAGGGGTGTGGTCGTTCACCGGCCGGGTCGCGGCCCTGGTCGCGGTCTGCCTGCCCGGGGCCGCCGGATGCCGCGACGGGGCCCGCGGGGGACCGGCACGCCGCGAGAGGCCCGCTCCCCAGGTCGTGGTGGAACGCGTACGACACGAGGACGCGGTCGTGACGCGGTCCTACCTCGTCACGCTTCAGTCGCGGGAACAGGCGAACGTGATGGCGCGCACGTCCGGATATGTACTCGCGTGGACCGCAGACCGGGGCGACCGGGTGCGCAAGGGCCAGCGCCTCGCCGTGATCGAGGGCCGGGAACTGGGCGACCAGGAACGCCAGGCCGCCGCGCAACTTCAGGCGGCAAGGGCCGCGCACCGGAACGCGCGAGACCAGGCGGAGCGGGCGCGGCGCCTGGTGGCGCAGCAGTTCATCTCCGCGGCCGAGGCGGACGCGGCCGAGACGCAGGTCCGGGTGACCGAGGCCCAGGTCCGGGCCGCGGAGGCCGCGCTGGGCCTGACCCGGACCCGGAAGGGATACGCGGTCATCGAGGCCCCCTTCGATGGGTACGTGGTCGAGCGGCATGTGGACGTCGGGGCCCTGGTGGGACCTCAGGGCCCGGCCCTGTTCACGGTGGGGAGCCTGGACCGGTTGAAGGCCGTGGCCGCGGTCCCGCAGCCGGACGTCCCCTTCCTGGAGGTCGGGCGGCCCGCGACGTTGACCCTCGACGGGGTCTCGGCGGGACCGTGGGAAGGGCGCGTGACGCGGATGTCCCCGGCCCTGGACCTCGCCACGCGCACCCTGGAGGTCGAGGTCGAGTTTGACAACCAGGACGACCGTTTGAAACCCGGGATGTTCGGCCGCGTGACCCTGGAACTGGAGCGCGTCTCCGGGATCATCCTGGTCCCGCCGAGGGCCGTGGCCCGCCAGGGGCCGGAGGGGCTCGCGGTCGTGGTGCGGGACGGCAAGGCCCGCGAGGTGCGGTTGACCCTGGGCCGGACCTGGCCGGACGGACGGGTCGAGGTCCTGCGGGGGCTCGAGGAAGGGGACCTCCTGGTCACCCTGGGGCGGGAGATGGTGCGCGACGGGATCGAGGTGAGGAGCGTGGAGCAATGAACCGGGCCGGCCGCGAGGAAGCGGCTGACGCGGGCGGCGCTCGCGTCCCCAGGGGGGCGGGGACGCACGTGGGACGCGCTCCTGAAATGGGGCGCGGGTTTCTGGAGAGGTCGAGCCGATGCTGACCCGCGCGGCCCTGCGAAACCCGGTGGCGGTCCTGATGATCGCCGTGGCCGTGGTCGTCCTCGGCTGGGTCTCGTTGCGCCGCATCCCCGTGGACCTCTTCCCCGACATCTCGATTCCCGTCGTGGTCGTGGGCGTGGTGTATCCGGGCGCCGGCCCCAAGGACATCGAGGCATCGGTGACGATGCGCCTCGAGCGCGCCGTGGCCTCGGTCCCCGGCGTCACCTACCTCGAGTCCACGTCGCGTCAGGGGCTGTCCATCGTCCGGGTACAGTTCGACTGGGGCGCGGACGTGGACGTGGGCGCGGCGGATTGCGTCCAGCGCGTCCAGCAGGTCATGGCGTCCCTCCCCCCGGGCGCGCAGCAGCCCTTCGTCATCAAGATTGACCTGTCGAACATCGCGGTCGTGGGCCTGTCCGTCACCGGGGCCGGCATGGACGACCGCGCCCTGTACGACCTCGCGTACAACGTCATCGAGCCGCAACTGGAGCACCTGACGGGGGTGGCCTCCGCCGCCATCAGCGGCGGGCTGGTGCGCCAGATCACGGTCCTCGCGGACCGGACGGCGCTGGAGGCCCGCGACCTGACCACACAGGACCTCGTGGACGCCATTGCCGCGGCCAACTTCCTGCTCCCGTCCGGCAACCTCCGCGTGGGTCCGCTGGACTACAACGTCTTCACCGAGACCCAGATCCCCGTGACGGACCGGATCGGAGACGTGCCCGTCCGCGTGGCGGCCGGCGGCGGCGCCCCGGTCTTCGTGCGCGACGTGGCGCTCGTCCGGGACGCGTCCGAGGACCAGACGAACATCGTGCGCGTCAACGGGCGCCCCGGCGTGAACCTGTGGGTTCGCAAGCAGCCGGGGGCCAACACCATCGAGGTGGTGGACCGCATCCTCGCAGCCCTGCCGCACCTGCGCGGCCTCCCCGACGGCGTGGAGATCACCCCGACCTTCGACCAGTCCACCTACATTCGAAACGCCATCCAGAGCCTCCTGAACGAGGCCCTGATGGGCTCGCTGCTCGCGGTCGCCGTGATCTTCCTGTTCCTGAGGTCCTTCCGATCCACCCTCGTCATCGCCCTGTCCATCCCCCTGTCGCTGATGGCGACCTTCATGCTCCTGTTCTTCGTGGGTCATCAGAGCCTGAACATCTTCACGCTCGGCGGGCTCGCGCTCGGGGTCGGGCGCCTCGTGGACGACTCCATCGTGGTCCTGGAAAACGTCTTCCGCCACCGGGAGCGCGGCGAGGCCCCGCTCCAGGCCGCCCTGGAGGGCGCCCGCGAGGTCGCCATGCCCGTGCTCGCCTCGACCATCGCGACCATCGCCGTCTTCTTCCCCGTGGTGTTTCTCGTCGGGATCGCAAAACTCCTGTTCATCCCCCTGACCCTGGCCGTCGTCTTCGCCCTGGCGGCGTCGTACTTCGCGGCCATGGCCGTGGTCCCCCCCCTGACAGAGCGCATCGCCCCGGCCGCCGCGCCCCGGGGCGCCCCTGGCCTGTACCGGCGCTTCCTCGCCCGCTGGAAGGCCGCGTTCGAAGCCCTGGACGCGGCCTACGCGCGCGTCCTGCGCGCGGCCCTCCGCCGGCGCGCCGCGGTGGTCCTCGCCATCCTCGCCGTGTTCGCCGGCTCCATGGCCCTGTTCCCGCGCCTGGGGACCGAGTTCTTCCCGCGGACCGACGAGAGCCAGTTCCAGGGCAACCTGAAGGCCCCCCTCGGCACGCGGGTCGAGGAGACCGCCGCCCTCGCGACCCGGGTCGAACAGACGATCCGCGAGACGCTGGGCCCGGCGGTCGCCACCGTGGTCACGGACTCCGGCGTCCGCCAGTCCGGCATGGGTGCGATCTGGTCGGGAAACGCGGGGCCGCACCAGGCCATGGTCCGGGTCCAGCTGGTCCCCCCGGACCGGCGCGACCTGTCCGACCAGGAGTGCGTGGAGCGGGTCCGCGGTGCCCTTCAGGGCCTGCTGCCCGGAGTCCAGACGTTCTTCGATACGGGTGGGATCGTGCGCCGCGTGATGACGATGGGGTCCGGGGCCCCGATCGACGTCGAGATCATTGGCTACGACCTCGACGCGGCGCGCGACGTGACGCGGCGCGTCCTCGGCCTCGTCGAGGGCGTCGCCGGGACCACGGATGTTCAGTCGAGCCGCGACGACGACTACCCGGAGATGGACGTGACCGTGGACCGCGAGAAGGCCGCCCGCCTCGGCCTGTCCACGCGGGAAATCGCCCAGACGGTCCTGACCTCGGTGGCCGGAAACCTGAACGTCCCCGGCATTTACACCGACCCGGTCTCCGGCAACCAGTACTGGATCGTGGTCCGCATGAGGGACGAGGACCGCGCCTCCCTCCACGACCTCGAGAACGTGCCCGTGCGCACCCGCGCGGGTCCGCTCGTGGCCCTGCGGACCGTGGCCTCCATCCGTTTCGACGCGGGCCCGGTTCAGATCGACCGCAAGTACCAGCAGCGCATCGTCCACGTCAAGGCCAACGTCCTGGACCGTCCCCTCGGCGACGTGGCCTCCGACATCGAGCCCGCCCTGCGCGACCTCCCCCTCCCCGAGGGCTTCGAGGTCTCGCTGGCCGGCGAGCGCGCCTCCCAGAAGGAGTCGTTCCGGGGGCTGTCCCTGGCCCTGGTCCTCGCGCTACTTCTCGTTTACATGACCATGGCGTCGCAGTTCCGTTCCCTGCGCGAGCCGTTCATCGTCATGTTCTCGGTCCCGATGGGCCTGATCGGCGTGGTCTGGGCCCTGTTCCTGACGGGCACGCCGCTGTCCGTCAACGCCTTCATGGGCGTCATCATGATGGTCGGGATTGTCCTGTCGAACGGCATCCTCCTCGTGGAGTTCGCGAACGCCCGCCTGGCCGAGGGCGCGGACCCCTTCGCCGCCGTGGTCGAGGCCGGCCGCGTGCGCCTGCGCCCCATCCTGATGACCACGCTCACGACCCTGCTCGGCCTCCTCCCCATGGCCATCGGCATCGGCGAGGGCAGCGAGTCCAACGTCCCCCTGGCCCGGGCCGTGGTCGGGGGCCTCACCGCCTCGACCGTCTTCACCCTGGTCCTGGTCCCGGTGCTGTACACGATGTTCCGGCGGAGGGAACGGACGGCGTCCGGGTCATGACATGGGACACGCCGGGAGCCGGGCTTTCGTCCCTTCCAACGTGGACGGCTTCATCGGCCTGTCGGGTTCTGGTCTATACTTCGCCGGTTTTCCGGGCGCGGAGGCGCGTTCGTGGTGCCGGCAGTCCTGCGCATCGCCGGGAAGTGGGGGCTCTCGCTTGGCATCGGCGCGGTCTTCGCCTGGCTGACCCTGCGGGACTGGCCCCTCGCGGACCTCGTGGCGGACGCGCGCATCGAGGGGCTGCGCCTGGCCACGCGCTCCTGGGCCGTGCACCTCCTGTGGCTTCCGGCCTACTTCCTGACCCTCGTCAGCATGCACGCCTTCCGGGTGTGGCGCTGGAGGCCGCTCCTCAAGCCCGTGACCGACGTGGACCTCTGGACGCTCAACCGCGTGTCGTCCGTGGGGTTCCTCGCGATGTTCCTGCTCCCGTTCCGCCTGGGGGAACTCGTGCGGCCCGCGCTCCTCTCGACCGCGGTGTCGGTCCGGCGGTCCCCCGCGCTCGCCACGGTCGTGGTGGAGCGCACCGTGGACGGGGTCCTGGTCGCGGGGTTCCTCGCCATCGCCCTGGTCTTCATGCCGCGCTCCAACCTCGACTCCTACGTCGAGATCCAGGTCGCGACCTACGGGGCGCTCCTGCTGTTCGCGGGACTCGTCGCGGCCCTCGCCCTGGTCTTCGCCTTCCGCGAGTCCCTGACGCGCCACGCGCGCACCCTCCTCCCCCGCCTGTCGGGCCGTCGCGTCGGGGGCCTCCTGGCCGGGGTCCTGGACCGCTTCCTCCAGGGCCTCGCCATCTTCCCGGACTGGCGCAACTTCCTGCTGTTCCTGGGCGGGTCCCTCGGCTACTGGGGGTCGAACTGTACGGGGCTCTTCATCCTGGCGCACGGGTTCGGCCTGGACATCCCCTTCTTCGCGGCCGTGGCCATGATGGCCACCATCGTGGTCGGGATGATGATCCCCAACCCGCCGGGCAACGTCGGGACGTTCTGGTTCTTCCTGTTGAAACCGCTCGAATTGTATGGACTCGCGGGCCGGCCGGTGGCCCTGGCCTTTGCCATGACCGTCTATGGGATGCAACTCTTGCAACTGGTCGTGTTCGGCGGATGGTTCATCCTCCGGGGCCAGGTCGCGTGGAGACGCGCCTTCTCGGTGTCGTTCCGCGAGAGGGACGACGACCCCGCCGCCGGATCGGGTCGCAGGGTCAGTCCTGGAAGCACAGGTCCGTGACCAGGGCCAAGATTTGCGCGGTGTCCACCTTCTGCCCCTGGATCAGCGGCATCACGAAGTCCGCGATCACCCCGACGGTCTGGAAGGTACACTCGAAGTGGTCCACGCACTCGCGCAGGGCGACCGGTCCGAAGGTCTTGATCAGGGCCACGTTCGGGTCCGAGGACTCGGCGTTGTCAATCTGGAGGCAGGCCTGCGTGACCAGGTCGTCCTGCTGCGCCAGGAAGTCCGCGCACGCGAGTAGCCACTCGTCGGGGATCCAGTTGAACGCCATGTCGTCGCAGCGCTTGATGAACTTGTCGCACAGCCCCTCGACCACATAGATGCAGGCCGCGACCGTCTCGCTGTATTGCGGCCCCGCGTCCGGGGGAGGGCCGAGGTCCGGCGCGCCCGGGTCGGGCATCCCGGGGTCCGGGGGAGGCCCGAGGTCGGAAGGTCCCAGGTCGGAAGGTCCGGGGTCGGAAAACCCAGGGTCCGGCGCGCCCGGGTCCTCGGGGCCCGGGTCGAACGTGCCGAGGTCCGCGCGCACGGAGTCCTCGGCCGGGAGGTCCACCCCGTTGTCGCCGAGGTCGCCCGCCTCATCCGTCGTGATCCCCTCGTCCGTAAGTCCCCCGGGCGTGCCGCTCCCCCCGCACGCCGCCGCGAGGATCGCGACCACGCATCCCATCCACCGCCGCGTCTTCATCGGGCCTTCTCCTGTCTGAAACCACGACACAGTGTAGCAGATTCGAAATTTGATCGGCCCGCGAAAACGACCGAACATTGTCGCGGGCTCGGGTCGGAGGCCCCGGTGCGTGCGCGGACACCTCACGCCTTCGTCCTGCTCGGGGCGCTCGCGGTCCTCGGCGGGTGCCGGGACGACGCGCCCCGGGACCGCATCGTGGCCTCGGGGACGTTCGAGGCCGTCGAGGTGCGCGTGAGCCCGACCGTGGCCGGCCAGGTCCTCGAGGTCTCCCTGGACGAGGGGCGACCGGTCGAGAAGGGCCAGGTCGTGGCCCGCCTGGACGACCGCCACCACCGCAACCAGATCGCCCAGGCCGAGGCCGCCGTGGCCCTCGCGGACGCCCACGTGCGCCTCGTGCGCCTGGGGGCCCGCCGCGAGGACGTCGAGGCCCTGCGCCAGCAGGTCCGCCAGGCCGACGAGGCCCTGGCCCTGGCCCGCAAGGACCGCGACCGCGTACGCGCCCTGGTCGAGCAGGAAGGGCTCCCCCGCAAGATGCTGGACGACGCCGAGACCCTGGTCGCGGTGCGCGAATCCGCGTCCAGGGCCGCGCGGGAGATGCTCCACAAGGCGCGCACCGGGGCCCGCCCCGAGGAGATCGAGGCCGCACAGGCCCAGAAGCGCCAGGCCGAGGCCGTGCTGGAGGCCCTGCGCGACCGCCTGGACGACTACGCGGTGCGCTCGCCCGTGTCGGGGGCGGTCCTGCGGAAGTCGGTCGAGGCCGGAGAGGTCGTGGCCGCGGGGCAGACCCTCGCCACCGTGGCGGACCTGTCGTCCCTGACGCTGCGGGTCTATGTGCCCGAGGGCGATCTGGGCCGCGTCCGCCTGGGCCAGGACGCCTCGGTGCGGGTGGACGCCTGGCCGGGCCGCGAGTTTTCGGGCCGCGTGGCCCACATCGCGTCCGAGGCGGAGTTCACGCCCAAGAACATCCAGACGCGCGAGGAGCGCGTCAAGACCGTCTATGCCGTGAAGATCGTGGTCCCGAACCCGGACGGGCTGTTGAAGGTCGGGATGCCCGCGGACGCGGAGATCCGGTTCGCCGAATGACCTCCACGGGGACGCGGCGCCCGCCGGCGTCCTGGAGCCGCTGCGTGCGGTCACGCGAATGAACGACGCCTCCAGACCCGCCATCCGCATCCGGGGCCTCACGAAGCGGTTTCCGGGCGTCACGGCCCTGTCCCAGGTCCACCTCGACGTGGGCCGCGGCGAGTTCGTGGCCCTGTCCGGTCCCGACGGCGCCGGGAAGACCACGCTCCTGCGCGTCCTGTGCGGCCTCCTCGCCCCGGACGAGGGCGAGGTCGCGGTCCTCGGCGAGCCGGTGCCCGCGCGCTTCGGCCGCCTGAAGCGCCGCGTCGGCTACCTGCCCCAGCGCTTCAGCCACTACCTCGACCTGACCGTGGACGAGAACATCGCCTTCTTCGCCCGCGTCTATGGCGTGCGCGACTTCGGCCCGCGCCGCGAGGCCCTCCTGTCCTTCACCGGGCTCACCCCCTTCCGGGGGCGCCTCGCGGAGCGCCTGTCCGGCGGGATGAAGCAGAAACTCGCCCTGGCCTGCACCCTGATCCACGAGCCCGAGGTCCTCCTCCTCGACGAGCCCACGGCCGGCGTGGACCCGGCCTCCCGCCGCGAGTTCAGCGAGATCCTCGGGGGGCTGCTCGAACGCGGCATGACGATCCTGATGGCCACGCCGTACCTGGACGAGGCCGAGCGCTGCCACCGCACCCTCCTGCTGGACCACGGGCGCCTCCTCGCCGCGGGGCCCGCCCGCGACCTCAAGGCCTCGCTCGGGGTCGCGATGGTCGAGGTCCTGTGCCGTCCTCCCCGCGAGGCGGTGCGTCTGCTGCGGTCCTCCCCCGCGGTGGACCGGGTCCACGCCGCGGGCGAGCGGGTCCATTTCACCGTGCGGCCGGGACACGCGCCGGACGACGTGTGCCGCACCCTCGCGGACGCCGGCGTCGAGGTCTCGCCGTGGCGCGAGGTCTCGCCGAGCCTCGAGGACGTGTTCATCGCGCTCACCGAACGGCCTTCCGAGGCCCCGGACCGGGAGGGATCCGTCCCGTGAACGAGACCATGATCGAGGCCCGGGACCTGTGCAAGCGCTTCGGCGATTTCACGGCCGTGGACCGCGTCTCGTTCGAGGTCCCGCGCGGGCAGGTCTTCGGGTTCCTCGGCCCCAACGGCGCGGGCAAGACCACCACCATCCGGATGCTGTGCGGCATCCTCAAGCCCACGTCCGGCGCCGCGACCGTGGCCGGGGCCGACGTGTCCCGCGAGCCGGACCGGGTCAAGGCCCGGATCGGCTACATGTCCCAGCGCTTCACCCTGTATCCCGACCTGACCGTGGCCGAGAACATCTCGTTCTACGGCGGGGTCTATCGCATCCCTCGTTCGCGGCTTCGCGCCCGGGCCCGCGAGATGATCGCGTTCCTCGGGCTGACCGGCCTCGAGGACCGCCTCGCGCGCGACCTCGCCGGCGGCCACCGCCAGCGCCTGGCCCTGGCCTGCGCCATCCTTCACGAGCCGCCGGTCGTGTTCCTGGACGAGCCGACCTCCGGCGTGGACCCGGTGGCCCGCCGCGCCTTCTGGGACCTGATCTACGACCTGGCCGACCGCGGGACCACCCTGCTGGTCACCACCCATTACCTGGACGAGGCCGAGTACTGCGAGTGCCTCGCGTTCATCGGGGCCGGCCGTCTGCTCGCCGTCGGGACCCCGTCCGAGTTGAAGCAGGCCATGCGCGGGTCCGCGGTCTTCGTGGTCGAGGCCGAGCCCCAGGACGCGGCGATCCGCATCCTGCGGGACCGGCCGGACGTGGTCTCGGCCACCCCGTTCGGCCCCGAGGTCCACGTGGTCACGCGGGCGGCGGGGGAGGCGGCCGTCTCGATGGACGACCCGGGCGGCGCGCTTCGCGAGGCCCTCCAGGCGGGCGGCCTCGCCGAGGTCTCGGTCCGCGGGGTCCCGCCGTCCCTGGAGGACGTCTTCATCCACCTCGTGCGGGGGAGCGTGCGTTGAACCTCTGGTGGGTCGTCTGGAAGGAACTGTTGCACCTGCGGCGCGACCGGCGCGCCCTGTTCATCCTGGTCGCCTTTCCGGCCATGGTGCTCGTCCTCTACGGCTACGCCCTCAACTTCGACGTGCACCACGTCGCCCTCGGGGTCGCGGACCAGGACCGCACGCGCCAAAGCCGCGAGTTCGCCGCGTCGTTCACGCACGGGGAGTATTTCGACCGCGTGGTCACCGCATCGTCCGCGCGGGAAGTGGACGCGGCCCTGGAGCGGGGCGACATCCAGGTGGGACTCGTGATCCCCGAGGGGTTCGCGCGCGCCCTCGCGCGCGGGGAGCCCGTGACCGTCCAGGCCCTCGTGGACGGCACGAACTCGAATACCGCCGTGACCGCGCTCGGCTACCTCCAGGGGTTCACGCTCGACCACGTGATGGACCTGACGATGGAACGCCTGAGGGCCCTGGGCGCCGCCGCGGGGCCGCTCGGCGCCTCGGGCGGCCTCCCCTTCGATCTTCGCCTCGTCGTCCTTTACAACCCCACGCTTCAGACCGCGCGCTTCCTGGTCCCCGGCCTGATCGGCGTCATCCTGACCGTCATGGCCGTGGTCTCGACGGCCCTCTCGCTCGTGCGCGAGAAGGAGCGGGGCACCATGGACATGCTGCGCGTCTCGCCGGTCCGGGCGTTCGAGGTCGTGATCGGAAAGACCGTGCCCTACCTGGTCCTGGCCCTGGTCGCGTCCGCGCTCGTGGTCACGGTCGGGTGGGCCCTCTTCGGGGTCGAGGTGCGCGGCAGCGTCCCCCTCCTGTTCGCGATGCTCTTGTTGTTCCTGTTCGGGGCGCTCGCGATGGGCGTCTTCGTGTCCTCCCTGACCGACAGCGCCCAGGTGGCCTTCACGATCGCCACCACCCTCACCATGCTGCCCTCGTTCCTGCTGTCGGGGTTCGTGTTCCCCCTCGACTCGATGCCGGTCGCGATCCGGGCCGTCAGTTACACCATCCCGGCCCGCTACGTCATCGCGATCCTGCGTGCCGTCATCCTGAAGGGCGAGGGGGTGGACGCCTTCCGGTTCGAGTTCATCTGTCTTGTGATATTTGCCGTTCTGATGGTCACGCTCGCGAGCCTCATGGTCCGCAGGAGGATGACGTGACGGGAAGGCCGCGACCATGAAAGTCATCGCCACCATCCTCGTCAAGGAGTTCCGGCAGATCGGCCGGGACCGCCGCATGATCCCCCTGATCCTCATCAGCCCCATCTTCCAGCTGTTGATCCTCGGCTACGCGGCCACCCTCGACGTCAACGAGGTCCGGACCGTGGTCTGCGACCTCGACCGGTCCGCGGCCTCGCGCGAGGTCGTCTCGCGCCTGCAGGCCCCCGGCATCTTCCGGGTCGTCGCGCGGGTGGACCGCGACGCCGCCGTGGACGACGAGATCCGCACCGGCCGGGCCCAGATCGGGCTGGTCATCCCGCGCGGCTTCGCGACCGACCTCGACGCCCTGCGGCCATCGTCGCTGCTCCTCGTGGTGGACGGCACCCAGGCCACGGTCGCGACCATCGCCCTGAACCACGCACGCGAGACCCTCCTGCGGTTCTTGCGGGAGTCGCTGTCGGGCAGGACCTCTCGTCCGGGCGCGCCCCCCCTGCCCGACATCCGCCTGAGCCCCCGCGTCTTCTACAACGAGGAGATGCGCTCGGCCGACTTCATGGTCCCCGCGGTCCTCGCCATGGTCCTGATGGTCATGACCGTGGTCCTGTCCTCGATGAACCTCGTGCGCGAGAAGGAGAGCGGCACGATCGAGCAACTGGTCGTGACCCCGGTCCGCCCGGTGGAACTCCTGGTCGGAAAACTCGCGCCCTTCGTGGTGATCGGGCTCGTGGACGTCGTGATCGTGCTCGGCGTGGCCCTGTTCTGGTTCGAGGTCCCCCTGCGCGGGTCCGTCCCCTTCCTGTTCGGGGTCTCGCTGTTGTTCCTGATGTCCACCCTCGGCCTCGGGCTCCTGGTCTCGACCGCGTCGGCGACCCAGCAGCAGGCCATGATGACCGCGATCTTCTTCGTGATGGTCCCCTCGATCCTCCTGTCGGGCTTCATCTTCCCCATCGAGAACATGCCCCGCCTGTTCCAGGAGGCCTCGCGCGCCATCCCCATGCGCTACTACCTCGCGGTCGTGCGCGGGGTCTTCCTGAAGGGGACCGGGCCTGCGGTCCACTGGCCTGACGTCGCGGCGCTCTCGGTCCTCGGGGTCGCGATCCTCGGCGTGTCGGTCGCGTTGTTCCGCAAGCGGGTGGATTGACACCCCTCCTGCGCATGGGCTACGCTGATTGCGGGTTGGCGGGCGGCGCTCGCGGCCTGCGGGCGGGTCTCGGCGGTTGCGGCACATGGCGAGAGGCGGACAGCCACCCTCGGGGACGGCGGACAGCCCGAAGAGTTCGTCCACTCCCAGGTACCCGGAGGTCCTGTCCCGGGTCTTCGACGCCTTCGAATCACAGGGCATCGCCGCGTACCTGATCGGGCCGAGGGCCAGGGACCTCGCGGCCGGGAACGACCTCTCGGACCACCACTCGTTCGATCTGACCGTGGACGGTTCGCTGACCCAGATCGAGTCGGTGTTCTACGACCTCTTCCGGGTCTCGGCCCAGGACGGCAAGGAGGAGCGCGCCCGCATCCTGACGTTCCGCGTCCCCCGCCCGGAGGCCGGGCACGCGGGCGAGACGCCGCCCCACTGGACCTTCAACGTGGGGCCGTTCCGCAACTACCTGCCGCCCCTGAAGTGCCTGCGGGGCCAGAACCTGTCCGGGATCCTCCTGGACCTGGCCACGCGCGAGGTCACCATCCAGGCCTTCGGATACACGTCCGGCGGCGACCTGCTCGACCCGTTCGGGGGGACCGCGGACCTGCGCGACCGGGTCGTCCGGCCCGTCTTCCCGGCCGACATGGTCTTCCGCGAAAGCGCCTCCTGGCTGCTGAAGGTCGCACGCTACGTGGCCCGCTACGGGTTCGAGGCCGCGCCGGAGGTCCGCGCCGCGTGCGAGCGCGACGCCGCGAACATCCTCGACGTCCCTCGCGAGATCTGGCGCCGCGAGATGGAAAAGGTCCTGTGCGGCGCCTTCCCGGGCCTGGGGCTCCAGTTCCTGATGGACGTGCGGGTCCTCGGGTTCATCCTCCCCGAGGTCGCGGCCCTCCAGGGCTTGCTGGGCGACGGGATGGGCCAGCACAAGGACGTCTGGGCCCACACCAAGCAGGTGGTGGCGAACGCGGACGCGAGCCCCGTGGTGCGGTGGGCCGCCCTCTGCCACGACATCGGCAAGGTCTGGACCCGGCAGGTCTTCCACGGCGACAAGGTCCACTTCTTCCGCCACGAGGACATGAGCGCCATGCTCTTCGAGGGGATCTCGGCGCGCCTTCAGATGCCGCCGGACGAGGCGCGTCGTATTCATTATATCATCAAGAATCATTCGCGTGTAAACCTGTATCGGGAGGACTGGACCGATTCGGCGGTGCGCCGCCTGATCCGCGAGGTCGGCGAGTCCCTGGACGACCTGGTCGCCTTCTCGCGCGCGGACCTGACCTCCAAACGCGCGGAGCGGGTCGAACGGATCCGCTCGCTGCTCGCGGAGCTCCAGGTCCGCATCCTCGAGGTCCGCGAGGCCGACGAGGCCCAGAACCCCCTGCCCAAGGGCATCGGGAACCTCATCATGGAGCGGTTCGGCCTGACCCCGGGGCCGGAGGTCGGGCGCCTGCGGGGGCTCTTGCTCGACGCGGTCGAGGCCGGACGCCTTCCGGCGCACGCCGACGCCGCCACCTACCTGGAGTTTCTGGAACGCACGGCCCTGCGCCCCGACAACGGCGGCGAGGAGTCCTGAAGCCGGGGCGACCTACAGCATCACGACCACGTCGTACAGGAAGTGCGTGTAGGCCGCGACCGCGAAGCCACGCACCAGGAAGATGAGCGCGAAGAGGACCCCGGACAGGGCCCGGTACCAGAAGGTGTAGGGCACGAACGACTCGGACCCCACATAGTGGGCCAGCGAGAACAGGAAGGACGACACGACGACCGCGACGGCCCCCACCGCGGCGACCCGGACGCGGGCGGACGCCGAGTGGGGGGTGGAGGCCGAGCGATGCAGACGGCGGGCGACCGCGATCGGTCCCCCGACGAGGCCCAGCCGGAAGACGAGTTCCTCCCAGTACCCGGCGCCCGCGGCCAGGGACAGGGCCTGCATCACCGAGTAGCGCGGCCCCTGACCCGCAGCCAGGACGTGCGCCTGCTCGATCAGCGAGACCACGGCGTACCCGAGCGCGACTCCCAGCGCCAGGCCCTCGAGACTCAAGACCAGCCACTGCACGGGCCGGAAGCGACCCCGCCGGAACAGCACGAGCGTCAGGACCACCGAGGTCAGGACCAGGACCCCGTTCACCGCGAGGAACCCCTTCGGCCCCGCGAGACGGACCACGAGCCCGGTCAGCAGGTCCGCGGCGTTCATCTCGTCCGCGCCGGGCATGAGGAGGCCCGCGTTGTACAGCAGGAGCAGCGGCAGCGTCACCGCGAACGCGACCAGGGGGGAGCGCGTCGCGCCGAAGTAGTCCCTCACCCCCTGGAAGGCGCGAACCTTCCGTTTTCCCTTCGGATTCGCCATTTCTCCACCCGCAGGCGGCCCGCGGAGACCTCATAGACGTTGAACTGCCCGGGCGGGGCGCGGCGGGGGTCCGCGCTCGAGGACCCGCATCCCACGACCCGGACCCCGGGAAGGTCCGGACCGTCGCTGATGACCATCTCGTGTTCCCGGTGGTCGTGCCCGTGCAGGACGAGGCGGGCCCCATGACGCACGAGGGTCTGCGCGACCTCCCGCCGGTCGAGGAGCCGCCCGGTCGCCTCGGACAGGGTCCCGCGCCGGTGCAGGTTGTGGTGCAGGGCCACGATCGGGAACCGGTCGCGCCGGCGGGCGTCGTCGAGGGCGTCCGCGAGGCGCGCGATCTGCGCCGGTCCCACGCGACCGAACGCGCACGCCGGGGCCACCACCCCCGCGCTGCCGAGCCCGATCAGGGTCACCCCGTCCGGCAGGTCCTTGACGACGGGGAAGGACCCGGCCCGGCCGCCGTCCCCGTCCGACCACAGGGTGTCGCCGAACCACCGCTCGAATTCGCGGTCCCGCACCGACTCGGGCGTGTAGCGGTCGTGGTTCCCCGGGATCACGGTCAGCCGGTCCGCGCCGCCCAAGGGGCGCAGGACCTGCGCGGCCAGGGCGAACTCCGCCGGCAGGGCCAGGTTGGTCAGGTCCCCCGTCACGACCACGTGGTCCACCCCCGCCTCGCGCACGGCCTCGACCGCCGCGCGCGCCACGTCCTCCGAGTAGGTACCGGCCCGGAAGAGATACAGGTTCAACGCCCCGAACAGGCGGCGCGTCCGCAGGTCCGCGGCCCGCAGGGCCCCGGCGGGGTGCAGGTGCAGGTCCGAGAGGTGGGCGATGCGCATCGTGCCTCCGCGGGGATGATAGCACCACGCGGCCTCGCACCCCCAAGACGCCTTTGACGAGTTCCGCCCCACGCCCGATCCTGCGCCCGCCGCGCCGCGAGCCCTCGCCCGCGGCCCCCGGCCAACGCCCTCCGTCGCCGTTCACCCCCGGGGGACGGGTTCAGTGGACAGGTTCAGGAACAGGGTCAGGGACAGGGTCAGTGTCAGCGTCAGCGTCAGTGTCAGCGCACGTTGGACGCGGGGGACCGGGTGTTGCGGCGGGGCCACGTGCACCGCGACCCCGGAACCCGGAAGCCGGACCCCGGAAGGCGGACCCCGGCCCCCGGCCCCCCGCATCCCCCCCGTCTTCACCGGCGCGGGCGCAGGCCGATCACGTTCGGGATCGGGAGGAAGACCCCCTCGGGCAGGCGGGTCCACTTCCCCAGGTGCGACGACCCGACCCCGCCGGCCCGGACCTCGCCGTCCGGGTGGAGCGCCAGGAGGCTCGCCTCCGATCCTCCCTCCAGGTACATCAGGCCCCGGGCGTCCAGGCCCGCCTCGCGCACGTGGCCCACGAAGTCGTGGTTCGTGACCGGCGTCCGGTGGAACACGAGCAGGAGCCGCCCCGCCCCGTCCACGCCCGCGGCGAGGCGCGCGGCCCGCCTCCCCCCGGGGCGGAAGGTGTTCTCGCCCCGGCACGTCCACATCCGCATGCCCTGGACCGCGTGCCGGTATCCCCGGGCCGCGGCGGGCAACGGGCCGTCGCACGCCGCATCCAAGAGCGCCACGGCCGGCCGCCTCGGGTCCTCGGGTCCTGCGACCAGCACGGCCCGGTAATCCTTGCGCCACCGCCCGACCTCCCGGCCGTTTGCGCGCAGATGCCCCACGGGCGTGACCCCGTCCTGCTGATACATCCCCGCGTTCGCGACCAGCACGAGGTCGTGCGTGCGCGCCCACTCGTCCGCGGTCCGCGCCCCCTTCCGCCCGCGGGCGCCCGCGGACAGGACCACCAGGTCGAAGCGAGCCGGGTCCGCCCGGATCGCGACGAGGGACCACACCTCGCCCCCACCGGAATCCGGCCCGGTCACCTCGACCTTGTCGAGGCCCGGCCGGACCTCGACCCAGTCCGGCCGAGCCGCGACCCCCCGCGCCAGGAACAGGCACGCCGCGGCCAGGGCCCAGGGGACGTGTCCGTACGCGGTCCTCAAGTCGTCCCCGCCCGCGCCCGCGCGTTGAACGCCTCGATCAGCCGGTCGTAGTGCGCTGCCAGGCCGAAGCGCTCGTGCCAGTAGGTGCGATATTCATTCCACTGGGCTTCGAGTTCCCGGACGTCCTTGCCCTGCTGCTCGACCCACGTGTAGTACTTCAGGTTGTGGATGCGGCGGCGGGCCGGGTGGTCCAGCTCGATCATCGCGTCGTCCTTCAGGCCCCGCAGGTGCGCGTGGAAGTCCACCTCGGCCCGCACGCGGTCGTACGGCCCCTCCGCGGCCTCCATCTCGGCCAGGCGCGATTGATAGAGTTCCATGGAATCCGTGAACACCGTGAAGAAGAGGTCGTGCTCATCGGCCTCGAACCACCGCGCGGTCTTGATACACGCGATCAGGTTCCCGATCCCCGAGATGCCCATCAGGTCCAGGCGGTCCACCACGTCGCCCGGCACCCCGGCCCGGCGCAGGAACTCGCGGCCCGCCCCCTCGTTGAACAGGCGGACCAGGGCCATGGCGTCGCGGTCGTCCACGGCCACGACCACGTCCGTCGAGCGCACGTCGTGGATCCACGGCACGTGCTTGTCCCCGATCCCCTCGATGCGGTGCGCCCCGAAGCCGTTTCGCAGCAGGGTCGGACACTGGAGGGCCTCCGCGGCCACGACCTTCACCGCGGGGAGGACCTCCTTCAGTCGGTTGCCGGCCGCGATGGTCCCGGCCGACCCCGTCGAGGACACGAAGGCGAACAGGCGGTCCTGGGGACCGGCCACGTCGCGCAGGACCTCCAGCATGGCCGAGGCCGTGACCTCGTAGTGCCACATCCCGTTCCCGAACTCGTCGAACTGGTTCAGGATCACCACGTCGTCACGCCGGGCCGCCAGGTCCTTGCACGCGTCGTAGATCTCCTTCACGTTGGATTCGCACCCCGGGGTCGCGATGACCTCGGAGCCGATGGCACGCAACCACTCGAAACGCTCGCGGCTCATCTCCTCGGGGAGGATCGCGATGGAATGGCACCCGAGCAGCGCCGAGTCGTACGCCCCACCCCGGCAGTAGTTCCCGGTCGAGGGCCAGACCGCCTTCTGCGAGGTCGGGTCGAAGTGGCCGGTGACGAGACGCGGGACCAGGCACCCGTAAGTCGCGCCCACCTTGTGCGCCCCCGTGGGGAAGAACTTCCCGACCAGGGCGAAGACGCGGGCCCGGACCCCGGTCAGTTCGCGCGGGACCTCCAGGAAGTTGACGCCGCCGAAGCCCCCGGTGGCCGGGTCGTTCTTCCACGTGATGCGGAAGAGGTTCAACGGGTGCACGTCCCACAACCCGATCCCGCGCAGGGCCTCGCGGATGTCCGGCGGGATCAGGGACGGGTCCTTCTGCTGGGCGAAGGTGGGCAGCACGATGCCCCGCTCGCGGCACCGCTCCGCGTTGCGCGCGACCTGGTCGGGGCGAATGGGAAACAGGTCCATGGTGGAACCTCCGATCGAAAACGCGGGGAGTGTATCACAGCGAAATCGCCCGGATTCCTTCGAGCGTCGTTCTTCCCGAGGGCTGCCCCACTCGGATTCCCCGGGAGGCGTGGGTTCAGGTCCCGACACCCGGCAGCAGCTCCACGCGGCCCACACGACGGGCCAGCCTGAAGTAGGCCGCGTCCGCGGTCACGAACGTGCCTCCCAGTTCGATCGCAAGGGCGTGATACGACGCATCGTAGAACGTCGCGCCGCGTGCGCGGCCGACCACGGACAACGCCCTCTCGACGAGGGTGGGCGTCAGGATGTACACCTCCGGCGCAAGCCCGAACAGGGCGTCCAGGAGCGGCCCTGCGTGCTCGGGGCAGCGACGGTGGAGGATGTTGCCGACCTCGTAGGCCCATAGCGCGGGGAGCACGACCCGGATCCGGTCTTGCTCCCACTGCTCGAAGAGGGTCTTCGCCGCCTCGGCCGCCTCCTCGGGCGGGCCGGGCAGCACGGCCTTGAGGATCACGGACGCATCCAGTACGAGCAGTGGTCGGGGGTCCGGTGTTTCGGTCACCAGACGTGTTACCTCCCCTCTCTGTCCTTCCGGAGGTCGGCGACGATCCGCGCGAGCGGTACCTCCGGCGTCCTTGCCGAGAGGCTTCTCAGGCGCGCGAAGGCCTCCCCTCGCTCCTGTTCCGCGAGGTAGGCGGCCAGGGCGCGTTCGACCACCTGGCTGCGACGGCCTCTGGGCACGGCGCGGCGCAGGCGTCTCTCCGTCTCCTCCGACAGGACCACGCTGATCCGGGGCATGCTCCAACCTCCTGCGCATGATTCTTGCGCATGGCGTTTGTGCTTGTCAATGAGGATGGCCTTCCCGGGGTCCGGGATCCGGCGTCCGGGGTCGCGGCAAACGTGGCTTCGCCGTCCTGCCCCGCTCATCGCGTCCAACGTGGTCCGGACACTGTCACTGCCCCCTGTCACTGAACCTGTCCACTGAATCTGCCCCCTGCCACGGCATCGCCGGGAAGCCCGTCGTTCTCTTGCAGATCGGTGGCGGGCGGCGCGAGCGGGGTTGGCTACGCCGACGCTTCGCGTTGGCTCCGCCGACGCTTCGCGTTCGCGCGTCCAGACGCGAGCAGTGCTCGCGTCTCCAAGAGAACCTTGAGAGACCTGGTCGCGATCCTGGAGAGTTTTTCAGCAGCCTCGGACACTGTCACTGACACCGACCCCTGCCACTGATACTGCCTCGCCTTTCGGCGATACTTTCGCAGGACCTTCCCCGCCAGAAGGCGGCGGCCTCTCACGGTCCCTGCGGCCCAGCCCGGCGCCGCGAAGCCCTCGTCTTCGGACGAGG
Source organism: Anaeromyxobacter dehalogenans (assembly GCA_020722625.1). Classification (GTDB taxonomy): domain Bacteria; phylum Myxococcota_A; class UBA9042; order DTJE01; family DTJE01; genus DYKK01. The sequence continues at coordinate 5,540 of DYKK01000003.1, read as the reverse complement.
GTAGTTCACTGCTTCTGACCCTCAAGAATCCTTCCATCCGGCAACGGCGTCCCGGTCAGGCGCAGGAACGCCTCCCGATACCGGTCCGAGGTGTTGCGGACCACGTCGTCCGGGAGCGCGGGGGCCGGGGGTTCCTTGGACCAGCCGATGGATTCGAGGTAGTCGCGGACGTACTGCTTGTCGAACGAGGGCTGCGGGCGGCCCGGCTCGTACTGGTCGGCGGGCCAGAAGCGCGAGGAATCCGGGGTCAGGACCTCGTCGCACAGGGTCACCTCGTCCCCGACCAGCCCGAACTCGAACTTGGTGTCCGCGAGGAGGATGCCGCGTTCGAGGGCGTAGTCGGCGGCGAAACGGTACAGGGCGACCGAGAGGTCCCGCACCCGCTCGGCGAGGTCGCGTCCGATCAGGGCCGCGGCGGCGTCGAAGGAGAGGTTCTCGTCATGGCCGGCCCCCGCCTTGGTGGACGGCGTGAACAGGGGTTCCGGGAGGCGGTCGCTCTCGCGCAGGCCGGGCGGCAGCGGGACCCCGCACACCGTGCCCGTGCGCAGGTAGTCCCGGTACCCCGACCCGGACAGGTAGCCGCGCACCACGCACTCGATCGGGAGCATCCGGGCCTTGCGCGCGATGGTGAAGCGACCGTCCAGTTCCGCGGCGCGTGGGCGCAACGAGGACGGCAGGTCCCGGACGTCCACGCTGCGCAGGTGGTTCGCCACGATGTCGCGGGTGCGCTCCAGCCAGAAGGCGCTCAGGAGGTTCAGGACGCGCCCCTTGTCCGGGATGCCGTTCGGCAACACGACATCGAAGGCCGAGATGCGGTCCGTCACCACGATGAGGAGGTCCTCGCCCAGGTCGTAGATGTCGCGCACCTTCCCGCGGGACAGGCGCGTCAGTTCCGGGTAGTCCGTCTCGGTCACCACGGGCCGCATCCTGGACTCCTTTCAGAAGACAAGTTTGCTACGGCTCGACCACCCGCACCGCCCGCGCGGCCGCCTCCAGGAGGGGCCGGGACGACAGGGGCTCCCCCACGGCCCCGCGCATCCAGGCGTCGGGCGAGAGGCGCCCCTGCACGCATATCCGCTCGATCTCCCGGCCGAAGTCCTTCCCCTGAAGGAACCGGTCAATCTGGAAGTGGATCAGGTGCCCGATGGGATAGTCCGGCAGGTACAGGGCGTAGGCCACCATGTGGCTGTAAACCGCCAGGAGCGGGGAGTCGCGTTCCGTCTTCAGGACCGGGGCGTAGTAGCGGTTCCACAGGTCCTTCGCCAGTCCGACCACGGCCTCGCGCAGGGCCGCGGGGGTGGCGTCGGGGTGCTCGTACAACCAGCGCCACATCCGCATGTCCAGGAGGGCCACGCCCGCGATCTCGCGGGTGGACCAGAACACGTCGAGGGCGCGCAGGGCCCGCGCGGTCTCGTCGTCGCGGCCGAGCCCCAGGACGTCGAGGTCGCGCTCCTGAAACAGGAAGGCGATGGCCTCGGTGAAGGCGGTGTTGGGCACGCCGTTCAGGATCACGCGGTCCACCTTGTACAGAGAGAAGGTCTGCTCGACCGTGTGCCCGAGTTCGTGCATGGCGATGTTGTAGCCCTTGTAATCCATGCCGCCGGGTGGGACGCGCGTGCGCAGGTGGGCGAGGTCCGTCCGCATCCCGGCCCCCATCGCGTGCCCGGCGCCCCGGGCCGGGTCCACAGCGATGCGCTCCGCGAGGAAGCGCGCCGTGTCCGGGGCGAACCCGAGCCGGTGCAGGATGTCGGGCAGGGCCTCGTGGAATGCGGCCAGCGTGGGGAACCGCTCGCGGACCTTCGCGTCGAGTTCCGCCTCGGGGATGGCCCCGCGGGCCTTGAACCCGTCGTACCAGATGTCGTGGGGCTCGAGGGGCCGGCCCAGGCGCTTGCGGATCAAAGACGCCACGTCCGCGCCGACCGGGTCCTCCAGGACGGACACGAGCAGGGCCTCGATGGTCGCCTCGGGGATGCCGCGCACGTGCTCGAACTGGCGCGCGATGTAGGTCGGATACAGGGGCGAATAGGCGTCAATTTTCCGTTCAACCTGAAAGATGTCGAGGATACGAGCGTAACGGCGGTCCTCTTCGCGGGCCTGAAGCGCCGGGTCCACCCGTCCCCCCCGATAGACCCGGTTCTGAACCGGGTCCCACTCGACATCGGGGTTGTCAATCACCGGCGCCGGGATCTCCTGGTAGATGATCCGTTCCATGACCTTGCGGATCAGGCGCTGCCGGTCCAGGTTCGCGCGGGCGTCCGCGTACATCGCCTTGATGTGGTCGCGCAGGCCCCAGTGGCTGATCAGTTTCGGACCCTGCGGGAAGGGATGCTCCCCGGAGGGGGTCCGGAGCCCACTTGTGTGAATATTATAGCCATCAATGTAGTGGTTCGCGAGGGTCGCGGCGAGGGTCGCCTCCTGCTTCAGGTCCCCGGGGATACGCAGGGCGAAGGCCTGCGCGAGTCGGATGCGGGCCCAGTCCTCGCGGGTCGGAGGCGGGTCGAGACCGGCGATCTGCCGGGCCGTCATCAGGGGGAAGTTCAGGAGGGCCGCGAAGGCCACACGCGATCGGAACAGGTCGTCCGACAGGTGGTCGAAGGGGTTCAGGGCCCCGAGCAGCAGGTCCACCGGCAGGTTGGGGCCGACATCGAGGTCGAGCGGTTCCCGCAGCGCGCGGGTCAACGCGACCTCGTGCCCCCCCAGGGCCTCGAACGCGCGCTCGAAGCGGTCGAACGTGGCCGCGAGCCGGTCCGGGTCCGCGAGGAAGTGCTCGGCGCAGAACGACTCGAACTCCTCCGCGGAGCCGTCCTCGGCCCTCCAGAACATCGCGGCCTGGGCCACGCCCCGCCGGATGCGCGCCTCCTGGGCCGCGCCGTGCCGGCCGACCAACGACGAGATCACCCGTTCCACCGTCGCCTCGTCCACGACCATGCCCGCACCCTCCCCCGCCGCGGCGGGCGGCTGCCCCGGCACCGCGCACAGGACCGCCGCGAACAGGACCGTCTTGATCGTCTTCATCGCGTCCGCCTCCCCGGTTGGCCCGGTCGCCGCGCAGGATGGTAGCATATCCTCGCAGGGGATCCGGGGACCCTTTCCGGAGGGAAACGATGATTTCCGACACACCGAGGCCGTTGAACATCGCGCCGGACGCGAGCGTGGTCGTGGTCACGGGGGCCGGGGTGTCGGCCGAGTCGGGAATCGCGACCTTCCGCGACAAGGGCGGGGTCTGGGAGCAGTACGACCTCGAGCGGGTCGCGACGCCCGAGGGGTTCGCGGCGGACCCGGACCTGGTGTGGCGGTTCTACTCGGAGCGACGCGAGCAGGTCCTGCGGTGCGATCCCAACCCCGCCCACCGGGCGCTCGCGGCCCTGGAACGCTTCCTTCAGGCGCGCGGACGGTTCCTCCTCGTGACCCAGAACGTGGACGGCCTGCACCAGCGGGCCGGGAGCCGGGAGGTGCTTCCGATCCACGGCTCCCTGCTGCGCACGCGCTGTTCCAATGACGGCTGCCCGACCAGACCAGTTGACGACGAACGTTCCTACAAGAACGGAGCGCCCCGCTGTCCGGAGTGTGGTTCCTGGCTGCGACCCGACGTCGTCTGGTTCGGGGAGTACCTGGACCCCGAGATGGAGCGCCAGGCCCGCCTCGCCATCGCGGACTGCGACTGGTTCCTGGCGGTCGGGACGTCGGGCGTGGTCCATCCCGTGGCCGGCTACGTCGAGATCGCGGCGGACATGGGCGTTCCCAGGGTCCTCGTCAACCTGGAGCCCCCGGCCAACGTGCGCGCCTTCACCTCGTTCTATCAGGGCAAGGCCGGGGAGGTCCTGCCGGTGCTCCTTTCCTTCGCGCTCTGAACGACCGCCTCCCGCAACCGGCTGTGGGGCACCGTCGAGCGTGATTTCGTCTTCCTCGCAGGAGGCGCCTCCGGTTGCGAACGGCCCGGATTCGTCAGCAGCGACTTGTGGGGCTGGCCGGCTTCCCGACCGCCTCCAGCGCCGCCTCGACGAGCCCGCCTCCCGGACACAGGATCCGGGCGACCTCCTCGATGTCCGGGGAGGGGGGGCGGTCCGCGTCGAGCGGGGGGACCCGGGAGCGGATCGCCTCGCGGGCGGCCCGCACACCCGTTCCGGGCCGGACGGGCAACCTCTGGTCCAGGCCCGCGGCCGCGCACAGGGCCTCGACGGCCAGGACCGTGCGCGTGTTGGCCACGACGGACCGCGCCTTCAGGGCCGCGGTCATGCCCATGCTCACGTGGTCCTCGCGGTTCGCGGACGAGGGGATGGAATCCACGCTCGCCGGGTGGCACAGGACGCGGTTCTCGGCCACCAGGGACGCGGCGGCCACCTGCGCGATCATCAGTCCCGATGCCAGGCCCGACTGCGACGCCAGGAACGGGGTCAGCCCGTCGGACAGCGCCGGGTTCAGCAGGTGCTCCACGCGGCGCTCCGAGATGGAGGCGACCTCCGCGACCGCGATGGCGAGCAGGTCCAGCGCGATGGCCACCGGTTCGCCATGGAAGTTGCCCCCGGACAGGATCGCCCCGTCCTCGAACACCAGCGGGTTGTCCGTGGCGCTCGCGACCTCGACCTCCAGGACCCGGCGGACGAAGCCCAGGGCGTCGCGCACGGCCCCGTGCACCTGCGGCATGCACCGCAGGGAATAGGGGTCCTGGACCTTCGCGTGCCCGTGGCGGTGGGACTCGCGGATCTCGCTGTCCTGAAGGAGCGCCCGCAGCAGGGCCGCGGACGCCAGGGCCCCGGGGTGGGGGCGCGCCCCGACCACGCGCGCATCGAAGGCATCCGGGGTCCCGCGCACGGCCTCGAGCGTCATCGCGCCGACCACGTCCGCGGCCGCGGCCAGGTGTTCCGCGTCCTGAAGGGCCAGGCACCCGGCCCCGGTCATGACCTGGGTCCCGTTGATCAGGGCGAGGCCCTCCTTGGCCTCGAGGCACACCGGTTTCAGGCCCGCCTTCGCCAGACCCTCGGCCGCGGCCATGATGTTCCCCTCGACCTCCACCCTCCCCTCCCCGACCAGGGCGAGCGCGATATGCGCGAGCGGCGCGAGGTCCCCCGAGGCCCCGACCGACCCGCGCGACGGCACGACCGGGTGGACCCCGGCGTTCAGCATGTCCGCGAGCAGCCTCGCGAGGGCCGGCCTGACCCCGGAGCGGCCCGTGGCGAAGACCGCTGCCCGGAGCAGCATCGCGGCCCGCACGACCTCCGCGGGCAGGGGCTCTCCCACGCCGCTCGCGTGGCTCCGGACCAGGTTCAGCTGGAGCGCGTCCACGTCCTCGGGCGGGATGCGGACCTCGGCGAGCGCCCCGAAGCCCGTGTTGATGCCGTACGCGGGTTCCGGGTCGCCCCGCCGGCGCTCGATGACCGCGCGCCCCGCCTCCATGCGCCGGACCGCCCCGGGGCCCACGGTCACGCGCGCACCGTCGCGGGCCACCCGGACCACGTCCTCGACCCCGAGGGTCGCGTCGAGCACCACGGCCTGCATCACCGACCTCCCTCGCCGCGCCGAGACCGCATCATACCGCGCGA
>DYKK01000296.1 GCA_020722625.1 Anaeromyxobacter dehalogenans | reverse complement strand
GAGCAGTGCTCGCGTCTCCAGGGGAACCAGGAGACCCCGGCGCCGGCCACATCGGGTACAATCGGTCAGATTCACGCGCGAGACATCATGGCGGATCGAACCATTCGCGGCGAGATGCGAAACGCCGGGACCCTCGATGACTTCGCGGTGTGGGGCCCGTCGCTCGCGGAGGACCCGTCGCGCCTGAAACGGGTCTCCGGCCCCTCGCTGATGTGCTACCTGGCCGTGACGCGCGCGACCGGCACCCTGGTCCTGTCGGGGACCGGCGGGACCCACAGTCTCGCCTTCAAGGACGGCAACCTGCTCGGGATCGAGCAGCAGGGCGCCCCCTTCCTGGACGCGGTCCTGAGCCAGTTGCTCGCGTCCGGGACGGTCGCGGCCGATGCCGCGGCCCGCGCCCAGACGACCGCCCGCGAGACCGGCCGTTCCCTCCTCCAGGTCCTGTACGATCAGGGGGCGTGCACTCCGCGCGACCTGGTGGACGCCATCCGGACCGCCAAGCAAGGGGCTCTCGAGCGGGTGATAACCGTTCCCGAGGCCGCGTGGGAGTTCACGGGGACGGACCGCGCCCCCCGCGCCGCCGACCCGGTGGCCATTGACCTGAACCTGTTCGTGGTCCGGCACGTCCGCGAGCGGACCCGCACCGCCTACCTGGCGGAACTCGAACCCTTCCTCGCCCCGCTGATGGGGCGTTATCCCGTCAAGGCCGATCGCCTGACCCCCGCCGTCTCGGGGGTCGCGTTCACCGACAAGGAGCGCAGGACCCTCCTGGAGGTCGCGGACGGGAGCATCACGCTGAAGGAGGTCTTCTCGCTGAGCCTGCTCGGGCGGAACGGGACGGCCCGCCTGTTCCTGATGGCGGGCCTGCTCGGGTTTGTCGAGTACCGGATGAGCCCCCTGCCCAAGGGCGGGATCGAGGTCTTCGAGGCGGACCTGAAGAAGACGCTCGAGCGGGTCCAGTCCGAGGACCACTTCACGCGCCTCGGGATCCACTGGACCTCGCACCCGTCGAAAATTGAACCCGCCTTCCGGCGCATGGTCGAGCGATGGGGGCCGGGGTCCACCGCGAGGAGGCAGTCCGATCGCTCGGCGCAACTCGTCGAGGCGATCTTCTCGCGGATGACCGAATCGTTCCAGGTCCTGTCGGACCGCGATCGGAGGCGCGCCTACCGGACCAGCCTGCTCGGGCAGGCCAAGATCGAGTTCGGGACCGAGTTCCTGTTCAAGCAGGCCCACCTCGCCCGCTTCCGCGGCGAGATCGACAAGGCCCGCGAGATCATCGAGTCCGCCCTCGACATCCTCCCGAAACGGGAATTCGAGGAGTTCCGCCGGGGCCTGGGGGGGTGACGCCTACATCGGATAACACACGTCGAGCAGGGCCCCGACCGGCCTCGCGCACTCGTGACCGGGCGGGCAGTCCTGCGTGGACTGGCACCGAAGCAGACACCGGCTCTGGCCGCCGGCCTCCTGACACGAGGTCGGAAACGGGCAGAACCCGAGGTATCCGCAGGGAGACGCGCAGTACCCGCCGCCCCCCGCGGCGACCAGGCACATCCCGCTTTCGCAGTCGGACGGCGCGACACACGGGGCGCCGGGGCCCTCGCGCGGGATCCGCGCACAGGTGTAGTGACCGGGGGCGTTGACCGGGTCCCCATAGACGCACGAGAGCCCGACCTCCTGGCGGCAGGCCTTGTCGCCCGGTTCCAGGCACCCGGGCAGGCACGACCCCTCGGCCTGACCCGTGGCGCCGACCGTCGTCCCCACGCAGAACGACTGGCCGGGGCACGGCACGGACATCCCGCACGTCTTCGTGCAGTAGCCGTGCGTGTCGGCCGCCGACTGGATGCAGACCTCGCCGAAATTCGGACAGTCCCCGTCCACGCGGCATCCCTGGCCCGACCCGGAGCACGTCCCGGTGACCACGACCTCGCAGTCCTCGCTCGCGCACTCCATGTCGCTCAGGCACTGGCCTCCGATCGGGACCCCCAGCGTCCCCGACGCGCAGACCTTCACCTTCTCGCCCGGAACCAGGGCGGACTTCAGCGATGCGCAGGTGCGCGGCAGGTCCCCGGGGACCGCGCAGTCCGGGTCGCCGGAGCATCCCTTCAGGCACGCCGCCGTCCCGTTGACGAGCGCGCACGCGGTCCCGTCGGGACACGGGCGGTCCGCGCCGCAACCGAGGACCGCGCAGTATCCCCCGGCGAAGGAGGTCAGGCACGAGGCGTCCGCGGCGCAGTCCTGGTGCCCCGAACACCCCTCTCCGGTGGCGCCCGCCTTCTTGACCTGATAGCAGACGCGGACGAGGGCGCCCTCGGGGTCCGCCAGGGCCTTGCACCCATAATCGCCCCCCCCTCGGCAGTCCGCGGCCCCGGCGCAGACCTGGGCGCACGCGGGCTTGTTGGGCGTGATCCCGAGGCACACGGTCCCCTCCGGACACGCCCCGCCCGCGCCCCCGCAGTCGAGCGCCGTGCAGTACCCCCCCGGCCAGTCCAGGCAGACCACGTTCTCCGGCGGGCCCGTCCACCCGCCCCCGCCGGCCGTCCCCACCGTGCGGCAGTCGCCGTCCTTGGTGCACGGGAGTCCGACAAACCCTCCCGGGGCGGCGTCGGGATTCCCGGCGGTCTCTTCGGGGGTCGCCTCGGGTGTCTCAAGGACGACCTCGCTCGGTGCCTCCGAGACGACCTCGTCTCCGGGACCGTCATCGGGGAACAGCACGGCCTCGTGAGGCGTCGTGTCCGGGACCGGCACGCACGTCCCACCCTGGCGGACCAGGCCGGGAGGGCACGAAGACGACGCCCCTGTGCAGGCGACCGGCCCTCCCGCCATCACCAGGACCGCGACGATCCGGCACGACCGCCGGCGACCTTCGCCGGGCCACTGCATCCCACACCTCCGAATGGAACGGCGACACCCTCCAGGGCCCCTGGATTTCGACAGCCCTCCCGGGCCGACCCTTGAAAGATGATACACGATGAGGGATGATGCCCCCGAGTCCAGCGAGGGGGGAACGACGATGCGACGGCGACGACTCCTGGCCCTGTTCGCGTTCCTGTCGTTGGCCGGCGTGGGATGTCACGGTTCGCGCCTGCCGGGGGTCGACGTCATCGCCCTGGACCTTCCGGGACAGGACCCGGGGGATGCGTTCGCGGACGTGGACGGGTGGGCCGCTCCGGATCCCGGAGGGCTCGACCCCTCGACCGACGGGATCCCGGACGCCGCGATGCCGGATCCGGCGACCGGCGACCCGATCGTCCCGGACCTCGGCCCGCACGACCCCGGCCCCCTGGACCCGGGCGGCGACCTCGGCCGGGACCTCGCGATTTTCGACCCCGGCCCCGGCGACCCGGGAATTTTCGACCCGGGAATTCCCGACGCGACGCCTCCGGACACCCCGGTCTTCCGGGCCTCGGAACTGGCCGTGGTCGAGCCGGACTTCTGCCTCCAGACCGGCGGCGGCGGGTGCGCGGTGGATACGGCCAAGGTCAACGCCTTCCTGGCCTCGGCGGTCGGGGACCCGAAGGACCCCTTGAACCTCCTGCTCCGGTTCGTGCCGTTCGAGATCGGAGACCCGGACGTGGACCTGTTCGTGGGCGGCGGGCCGTGCCAGTTCGTCGGGGCGACCCCCATCGGGTGCGCCTTCTCGGCCACGGACGAGCCGGCTGTGTTCGAAGGGCCCCTGTTCCTGCCGGACGGTTGCGGTCCACCCGGTCATCCGGTCCCGTGCTTCGAGACGCCGGAAGAGAAGGTCGAGATGTGGTTCATGGGCACGTTCCTCGCGATGCACCGGGCCCGGGTCTCGGGATGGATCGAGACGGGTCCGGCCGGGGTTCGTATCACGCATGGGGTCCTGCGGGGCCACGTGCCCGTGACCACGACCAAGACGTTCCAGATCGCGCTGCCCGGCGGGCTCGTGGTGTCGCTGCATGACCTGGTGAAGCACAATCCGGTCGTGGACCTGGACGGCGTCAAGACCTTCGTCTTCGAGTTCCGGTTCCGGGCCGACGCGGTGGCCTATCTGGACTGACCAGGATTTCAGTGGACAGGTTCCGTGACAGTGGACAGAGACAGTGGCAGCGTCAGTGTCAGTGTCGGTGTCAGTGTCAGTGTCGGCACCACGTTGGTCGCGGGGAGGGGATGTCGAGGCGGCTCATCCCCGCCCCTCGCCCCCTTTTCAAGCAGGGCGGAAGGAGGTCTGGGTTGACGTTGGCGCCGGGAACCGGGGTCCGGTTTCTTCGTGGACCGAATTCCTCGCCATCCCGGGAGTCAAACGGGTCGAGCAAAAAAAATCCCGGCTTGCGCCGGGATTTTCTTGGCCCTGGGACAGGGGACGG
>DYKK01000002.1 GCA_020722625.1 Anaeromyxobacter dehalogenans | reverse complement strand
CAACCCCAACGATGCTGGGGCCGCGAATTCCAATTCGCGGCCGGCACGAGACCGTAACAAATCAAGGTGTTCCGCCGTTCTTCCGAGGTCGGGACGGCGGGCCGTGGCCCGGTGAACCCCGTGGACACGGGAACCTGAAATCGCGTACCGTTGTCGCGACCGGGGCGGTGGCGACCCGGTCCGGACCCGGGTGGAGGCGAGGCATGACGAGACAGTGGGTGGTCGCGTGGGCGGTCGTGGTCACGGGCGGGTGGCTCGCGTGCGGTGGCGGAAACGGGGGCGCCAAGGACCCCGGCCCCGGGTCTGACGCGACGGCCGACACCGCGTCGGAGGTCCCGGACGCCGTCGAGGCGGTCGGGGATGCCCCATCGCCCGACGACGCGAGCGCGTTGCCCGACGAGGCCCCCCCGGGCGAGGACGTGGCCGCGGACACGCCCCCCGACGTGGACTGGCCGTCCCTGCCCAGGCTCCCCGCGGGCAAGGCGTTCACCACGCGCTACGCCGCCGCCGCGGCCTGGCGCGACATCACGCCGGCGTACGACGTCTTCATGGGGGGCTTCGGCTTCTGCGGGGGGGACGCGAAACTCTGCCGCAAGTCCGAAGGGGTGCACGACCCGCTTCAGGTGCACGTGGTCGTCCTTGCGGACACGGAGACCGGCGAGGTCGTGGCCTTCGCGGGGGTGGACTCGGTGGGGCTGTTCCTGTGCGACCAGCGCCTGATGCACGAGGCGGTCCAGATGCGGTTGTACCAGGACTTCGGCGTGTTCTTCGACGGCCCGCGCCTGATGGTCGGCGCGAGCCACTCCCACGCCGCCCCGGACACCGCGGGGCTGTGGGGGCCGATGTTCGGGGTGCCCCGCGACGAGGCGTACATCGCGCTCCTGCGCGAGCGGACCGTGGACGCCGTGGCCGAGGCCTTCGGGGCCCTGGACGACGTGGTCCTGACGTGGGCCAAGGGGTCCTCGCCGAACGGCACGGACGGGACCCCGCCCGTGGTCGAGGACCGCGACCTGTTCGTGGTGCGCGGCGTCCGGCCCGGCGACGGCACCCCGGTCTTCACCTGGACCCGCTGGTCCAGCCACCCCACCGCCTACGGGTCCAGGAACAACGGGCTGTCGTCCGACTGGGTCGGGCCGTTCCGGTTGCGGATGGAGCAAGAGTTCGGCGGGGTCGCGGTCTTCATGAACGGGAACCTGGGCGGGACGTATCCGGACCGCCCCACGGAGTGCGGGCTCTCGGAAGAGGCGTATCCGGACGGCTGGAAGGACCCGGACCTGTCCCCCACGGACTTCATGAAGGTCACGTGCACGGGCTACCAGGTCGCGGACAACGCGATTGCAGCCATGAAGGACGCAAAGCCGGTGGCCGAGACCGGGATTGAGTTTCATCACAAGATATTTGGATTCTATCCATCAAACGCCACGCTGCTGCTGGCGGCCAAGGTGGCCGCGGTCCCCTTCGCCTGGGGCGACCCGGAGGCCCTCCTGTCGGACGACCCGCCCGACATGGTCACGGAGTTCAGCCTGGCCCGCGTCGGGGACCTGACCTTCCTGACCATGCCGGGCGAGTCCTTCCCGGCCTTCGGGGCGGCGGCCGCGGAGGTCCTGGTCGAGGCCGGGTACGGCAACCCCATCATCCTGGGCATCACCCAGGACTGGCTCGGCTACCTCCTGACCGAGGAGCAGTGGAAGGACATGGAGCTGTCGTACCACCAGGGCCTGTCCCCGGGGAAGAAGGTCCAGCCCGCCTACCTTTCCGCGCTGCGCGCGCTCGTGGGACTCCCGCGGTGACTCACGGCCCCCCGGGTCTTGAGAGGTCGTGGAGGACCCACGTCTCTCCGGTCGCGACCCGGGTGGCGCGAGGCGGGCCGTGACGGCCCATGGCCCGGGCGTCCGCCCGGTCGAGGACCAGGTACCGGCACCCGGAATCGCGCACGACTCGGGCCCGGTCCTCCCAGGTCCGGTCCGGGTCGTAGAAGTCTTCGATTTCCTTCATTTTGCGGCCGAAGCGCGGGGTCAACTCCGGGTGGGCCGCGAAGACCCGGGCGCCCGCGAACGCGGCGAGGTGCATGGCCCGGCGGGCGTCGGTGAACACCGTGCGGGGCTCCGGCAGCCGGCGAACCGTGTCCACCAGCGCCCCCCAGTCGGAGGGGACCTGACCGGGGTTCCAGGCCGTGGACTCGTGGACGAGCAAGGTCACGTTCGTGGGGAGGCTCGCCGCGACCAGGGCCGCGACGACGACCGCGGCCGTCCGGGGCGTCCTTCGGAGGAGCCAGGGGCCGATCCCGGCCACCCCGAGCAAGACCACGGCGATGTGCACGCCCTCGACCGCGCGCCGTTCCCAGGGGACCAGGGGAGCCCCATGGGCCAGGACCGCGGCCGCGACGACCCACGCCGCGCACAGGGTCGTGGCCGGGGTCCACTCGCGACGGCGCGCGACCGCGACGACGCCGGCCAGGCCCACCAGCCCCGGGACCCCGAGACCCAGCAGATATTGCCACGCAGGCGGGGAGGGCATCTCGTTGCGCACGGCCCACGACGCGGACGCGGGGCTCATCACGGTCCAGGCGCCGAGGCCCGCGAGCCCGAGGACGAGGCCGGACAGGGCGATCAAGCCCGCCCGGACCCCGGCGCGGGCGCCGGGCCGGACGGACACGACCAGGGACAGGACGAGGGCCACGGCCAGGGTCACGGCCGTGTAGGGGTGGACGAAGACGAGGAGCAGGAAGGCGATCCCCGCGCACGCAGCCCGCGCGACCGACCGGTGCGCCCGGACCAGGCACAGGACCCCGCCGGACGCGAGCGCGAGGGCCGCGGCGAAGTGGGGGAAGTACAGGATGGACGGACAGGACCACAGCTCCGTGACCCAGTCCGCGGTCTCGACGGGCACCCCGGCGTCGCGGAGCCACCCGAGTCCGCTCCCGAGCGCCGCGAGCCCGAAGGCCAGGACCGCAAGACGGGCCTGCTGCAACACGGCCTTGCACAGGGCCCACAGGGTCCACAGGTACGCGACGGCCAGCGCGACGCGGCCGGCGTGGAACGCGGTCACCAGGTCCATGCCGGTGACCCGGGACAGGGTCCCGAGCGCGAGCCACACCGGGTTGGGAAGGACCAGGCCCGCGGCGTCCAGGGCCATGCGGTTCTCGACGAGGAACGCCCCTGCGCGGTGCTGGTCCATCCACATCAGGTAACTGGACAGGTCCGGGATGGCGGACAGAAGCCACGAGAAGGTCTCGCCGGGGCGGGAGCGGGCGTCCTGGGCCAGGTACGGCCACAGGGTGGACGCCGCGATCCCGATCGCGACGGCCCGGACGGCGAGGTCGAGGCTCGTGGAAACCGGGGTCACCGCGGCTTCGGGTGAGGGAGGGTGTTCGCCCACGCTCAGACGCATCCCCTTCGGACGTCAGGCGTCCTGCCCCCGGACCAGGTCCTGGAGGGTGACGCGGCCCAGACGGCGCAGGCGCTCGTCCTCGGCCGCCTCGAGCAGGGCCCGCGACCGGGCGGGTTCGCCTGCCGCCGCGGGTCCCTCGCCGTGCACTGCGGCGACCACGTCCCCGAGCGTGATGTGGTCCAGGGACCGCCCCGGCCGGAGCCCCCCGCCCTCCCCGTCCTGCGCGAGGAGCCCCCGCGCGACGAGCGGCGCGGCGAGGGCCTCGACCTCGCCGGGGTCCAGCCCCAGGTCCGGGGCCAGGTCCGCGACCCCGGGCGCCGGCTCGCCCCGGTCGAAGCGACCGGCCACGACCTCCATCAGGGAGACCGCCAGCCCCTCGGTCTCGAAGGGAGTCGGGACCCGGGCCAGGACCGCCGGGCGATAGCCCGTGCCGCACAGGTGGTGCGCATGCGCGACCTCGGCCCCGTACAGGACGATGGTCCAGGAGACCTGGAGCCACGCCATGAACAGGGGCAGCGAGGCGAACCCACCATAGATCGCGTTGTACTTCGCGACCCCCACCTGAAAGCGGATGTAGATCGTCTGGACCGCCCACCACAGGACCGCGGCGACCAGGCCCGCGACCAGGGCCGATCGCATTGGCACCCGCGTGTTCGGCAGGAATGTGATCAGGAACGAGAAGGCCGCCCACAGCGCCAGGACCGGGGCGAGCCTCAGGCCGAGCCGCGTCAGGTCCCCGACCACGGCGACCTCCTGGAGCCACGCCACGAGCGCGTTCGATGACAGCCCCGCCCACGTGGCGGCCGCAGCCACGACCAGCAAGGGCACCACGACCAGGACCGAGAGGTAGTTCGTGACCCGGCGGCCCCACGGGCGCTGTTCCCGCACGTGCCACACGTGGTTGAACGTGTCCTCCACGCTCGCGATGGTGGTCACGATGGTCCCGAGCAGGAGGACGAGGCCCACCGCGCCGAGCGTCCCGACGCGGGTGTTCTCGACGTATCCCAGGACGCGTTCGAGGATCTCGCGCTGGTAGTCCGAGAGGTTCTCGACCAGGAGGCCGCGCAGGGTCTCGGCGAACCCGAATCCCTTGGCGAGCGCGAACACGAGCGCCAGGGCCGGGACCATCCCGAGGAGGGTCACGAAGGTCAGGGCCGAGGCCTGGAAGGGCAGGCGGTTGTTCAGGGCGTTCTCGATGGACAGCCACGCGACCCGCAGGGCCCGGACCCCCGCGCCTCGCCATCGCCCGGACTCTCTCGACCGGTCCCAAAGCCACACGCGCGCCCGGTCCCAGGGGCCGGTCGCGGGGGAAGGACGAATTCGTGCCATGCGGAACTCATCCGCGAACCAAAGTCCGCGGCTCCAGGGTCTTCCGGCCGGTCACCTCGGGGCCCCTGCGTCAATCCAGTCGCGCAGGGCCTGGAGGAACGCGCCGGACGGCGGGAAACCGACCTTCACCGTCATGTCCGGGATCGCATCCGCGTCGCACCCCGGATGGTCCGGATCGTTGAAGGCCGCGTGCACGTTCTCGTCCAGGACCGCGGCCACGAGGCTCGTCTCGTACGACGACCCGACGAGCCGTACCCCGTTGCACGCCGCGTCGTTGCCGACGAGCCCGCTCGCGGTCCCCGTGGTCAGGGTCTGGTAGGCCGTCTCGACCGTGGAGAAGTCGAGCGTCCTCTCGATCCCTGTGTGGGTGCCCCAGGCCCCCGGCATGTGACAGGACCGACAGGTCTGAAAATAGTCGGAATACAGGGGATCGAAGGCGCCCCCGGTCCCGCCGGTGTCTCCCCCGCCCCCGGAATCCGTTCCCGCGCCTGGTTCGTTCCCGCAGCCCCCCATCGCGACCGCGACCCCGACCCCCACGATCCATCGTGCCGTCATGGTGACCTCCGTGGTGACTCCGCCCGCGCGCCCAGGATCCCGAGGTACAACCCGACCAGGAAGCGGTCCTCCTCCCAGGCCGGGTTCGGGTGCGCGGCCATGAATTCATACACCCGCCGCATCTGGGCTTCCAGGTCCGCGGGCAATCCCGCCGCCACCTCTGCGCCCGCGGTCCTCAACTCGCCGTACGATACGAGGAGCCGATTCCCGATGGCCGTGACCACGGTCCCCGTGCGCTCCTCGAACTCCCGGACCGCCCGCAACCCCTCGACCACGTGCGCGGCCGCGCCGGCCCGGTCCCCGCTCTGCCAGGCGTACCCGGCCAGGAGGTGGTGCGCGGTCGCGAGGTCCAGGAGGTCCTCGTCCACATTGAGTCGCCGCAGCCGCTCCTCGACCGCGAGGCGGCGCGTCTCCATCTCGGCCCGGGCCTCCGCCATCCGCCCGAGCCCCGCGAACGCCTGGGCCCGCAGGGCCGCGACGAGGCTCGCGAAGTCCGCGGCATCGAACGTGCGGGGCCTGCGGTCCGTGCCCGGGGACGGAGACAACGGCGGGGCCTTCGCGAGGGCCTCGCGCGCGCCGGCCAGGGCCTGAAGCGCCCGCTCGAACTCGCCGGCCCCGAGCGCCGAGGCCCCGAGCCCCACGAAGGCCTTGACCCGGTTCCAGGCCGAGTCCGTCGCGTCCGTCTCGCGCAGACGCTCGTCGTACAGCGCCGCCGCCCGCCCGAAGTGCCCGGCGCTCAGGTGATATAGGGCAGCGCGGTCCACGGCCACCACCCGAATCCGCGCGAGGTCGGGGTGCGCCTCGACGACCGCGAGCGCCCGGTCCGCGGTCGCGGCCGCCTCCTCGTCCCGGTCCACGTGGAACAGGCTCCGGGCCCGCGCCAGCAGGAACCCCACCTCGCCCTCCGGGTCCGAAAACGGCCAGGCCGCCCGCCGCTCGAAGTGCCGCAGGGCCCCGGGGTGGTTGCCGAGTTCGGCCTGCAAGAGGGCTTCCGCCTCGTGCAGGGCCGCGAGGGCTCGCGGGTTGTCCCGTGCGAGGTCCAGGGCCAGTAGATAGTGCGTGTGCGCCTCCTGGGCCTGCGACGGGTCCCCGGTGCGCAGGAACCGCTGGTGCGCGAGGAACCCCCACAGGTGATGGACCTCGAAGGCGTTGGGTGCGATGTCCGCCGCGGCGCGCAGGGAGCGCAGGGCCTCCGCCGCCTTCGCCTCGAACGCGGCCGCATCCTGGATGGCGGGGAGGTCCCGTGCGGCCAGGTACGCCAGGACGAACGCGAGGACGGGAGAGTCGGGGTCGTACCGCTCGCGGTAGTGCTCGACCACGTCCCGGCCGCCCTCCGCGAGCCGGGTCTCGACGGCCCCGATGTGCGCCTCCAGGCAGTCGCTCTGGAGCGTGGCCCCGAAGAAGAGCCCCCGAGCATCGGGGACCTCTCCCTTCGCCCACTTCGCGTACGCCCGCTCGAGGACCACCAGGCGGTAGAGGTCCTCCGCGCGGCGCCGCTCCGGCTCGGCGCGCTTGAGCCACGACACGAAGGAGTTGCTGAATTCGTAGAGGATGTATTCCTCGTCCGCGGACGCAGCGCGCCGGGCCGTGGTCAGGACCAGGGCCTTGCGCCGTTCCAGGTCCTTCACGCCCCGGTACAACTCGAAGATGCCCTTGCGGACCTCCTCGGAGTCCCGCTGGCCCATCCCGAGGAGCCACCGCTCGAGGTCGAGGCGCAGGCGGAGTTCCGTGTCGGGTCCGGCGCGGGTCCGGTGGGCCTCGACGAGCCCAAGCCGGTCCCGGTCCGCGACCCCGCGCAGCAGCGTCTCGACATAGGCGTTCGCGAAGAACAGGCGGTCCGTCAGGTCCAGGGCCGGATGGCCGCTCAGGGTGCGGGCGGCGGCCAGCAGTCCCTCGCGGTCCCCGGTCAAGAACCCCCGCTCGATGACCCGGCGCGCCGCCATCAGGACCCCCTGCCAGTCGTCCAGGCGCCCGAGGTCCACCTCGGACATCGCCTGCGCGGCCCCCGCCTCGTCCCCGAGCACGTCGAGGACCTCGGAACGCGCGACGGCGACGAGGGCTCGGGCCGCAGGGCTTGCGGGCTTCATCGCGGCCAGGCGTTCCAGGCGCTTGCGCTCCCCCTCGATGAAGCGCTCGCTCAGCTGTCCCTGCACCAGTTTCCCCTCGGCCTCGCGGTGCCGGATGACCTCGAGGAGGACATTCGCCCACTCCTTCGCCGGGCTTCCCTCGCCCGCGAGCCTCGCCACGGCCCGGGCGTAGAAGACCGCCGACGCGAACTCCCGCACGTCCAGGTGCAGATGGGCCATCCGGCGCAGCCACTCGACGCGGCGCGCGACGTCCGGGTCGAGGGCCGCGGCCCGTCCCAGGAGGAGCAACCGCTCCCAGTGGTCCCGGCTGGCCCGGACCTCGGCCTCGATGCGGTCCACCCCCCAAGTACGGGGCAGGGCGCCCTCCAGGGGAAGCGAATAGATGTCCAGGGAGCCCTCGTACGAGCAGGTCATCACGAGCCGGTCCACGGCGGGCGCCGGGTACTGGCAGTTCCAGCGGGCGCTCGTCAGTTGCTCGGGGGTGGCCTCCGCCAACTTCTCCGGGGCCGACGCATCGAAGGCCGCGCGGAACAGGATGCCGTGGTCGTTGCCGTCAAGGGTCCCGTCTCCATTCGTATCGTTCAGATATTGTGTGAAATATAGCCATTTCCCGTCGGCCGAAAACGCAGGGAACGCGCTGACGCCCGGCAGGTCGGGCTTGTACGCGACCGGGGCGGGGAGCGTACCCTTCGCGTCCGGTTCGGTCAGGCGGCGGATCTCGATCCCGGACCCCACGCGCATGGCGAAGGTCACCCCCACGTCCTCGGTCAGCCGGTCCACAGGGATGTACGCGAGGAACCGTCCGTCCGGCGAGATCGCGGGCGAGGAGAGGCTGCGCGACACGACGACGTCCCCGGGGCCTCCGGACAGGGGGATGCGCCGCAGGATCAGGTCCCCGTGGATCCCCTCCCGCTGCACGACCCCGACCGAACGCCCGTCCGGAAACCAGAAGGCCTGGAGGTCCGCGGTCCCGGGTCCGGTGAGGCACCGCGTCTCCTCCCCGTCGAGGTCCGACACGCAGGCGTCCCCGGTCGCGTCATCCCGGTAGTAGAGGAACAGGAGCAGCCGGCCGTCCGGGGAGGGCCTCGGCCAGGTCACGTCCGCGTCGAAATCGTGAAGGAGCCTGGGCCCTCCACCGCGGACGTCCTGCACGAAGACCTGGGTGGTCCCCGCCTGGTCACTCGCGAAGAAGAGGGTCCGGCCGTCCGGCCCCAGGGTCCCCATGAACTGGTTGGACTCCCCGGCGGTCAGGCGCACGGGCCGCCGGACCTCGTCGCGGGCGGGCGCCGCGGCCACGTTTGTCCCTCCCAGGACCCCGACCGCCGCCACGACCCAGAACATTTCACGATGCAACATCCTCATTTCTCGTCGCATCGTTTCACCCCCCACGTCCCGTCGGCCTGCTGGACCTGTCCTCCGCACACGACCATCAGAAGGTGCTTCTCCCGCCAGGATCGGCGGACGTCCTCCTCGGTCGCCCCCCCGGACCGGGACATCATGAAGGCCCACAACTGGCGCCGGTCCCGGTTGACCCGCTGGACCAGGGGGCCCAGCACGGACGGGTCCACCTCGCCCGCGCACGTCTCGCGCGTCTGGGCGAGCAGCCCGTCGAGGCCCTCGCCGAGGCACCGGCGGACGAGCAGGGCGTCCACCATGGGCTGGTCCGTCCGCAGGGACTGGTAGGTCCGGACCACGGTCTCGAACGAGGACGACGATCCGGCCGCCTCGATCTGTCCCCGGGTCATCAGGAGGGGTCTCGGCGACAGGCCGGCCTGCTCGAGGGCCCGCTCCTGGTCGGGGTACTCGCCGGCGGCCTGCTCCTCGAGCGCGGTCTTGCGGTCCACCAGGACGACCGCCGGCGGACGCACGCAGGCCACCGCCACCACCCACAAGACTGCTCCAGCGTATCGTTTCATGTCCTACTCCATTTCAGGAACGCGTCGCACCGGCGTCAGCGCCCCCCTGGGGACGCGAGCGCCTGCTCGCGTCATGGTCTTGTTCCCAACGAATTCCCGGTCGGCCCCAGGGCCCGGTTCAGCAGCGGCCCCGTCGGGATGCCACGGACCTCGTCAATCCGCACGAGGGACCCCAGCCCGCCCAGTTCCACCTTCGCGCTCAGGAATCCCCCGTCCAGGCGGAGCCGGGCGTACTTCGGATACCCGACCTTCAGGGCCTTCCGGATGCGGTTCGCGGACACGTTCTCGTGATACGGGTCCCACGCATCCATCAGGTCCAGCAGGTGCCCGCGCCCGATCCGGACGAGGTGGATCCGGCCGGAGACCTCCCGGCGCCCCAGACTGACGTCGATCGCCGCGTTCGCGTCCAGCCGCTCGTCGCTCCCGGACGGCCGGACCCCGGTCACCTTGCCCCGGAACGACACCCGGGGGTCCTCGGAACGCCACTCCACGATCACCTGACCCGACACCTTCCCGTCCCGCCAGGTCGCCTCGACCTGGTCCAGGCTCACCAGGTTCCGCAGGACGCGGAGGTTGCCCGCGACAGGCCCGACCTCCAGAGGTCCCAGGACGACGCGGTCCGCGGCCACGAACCCTCCGCCCCGCAGGAAGGGATGCTGGTCCAGGAAACGGACGCGCGAAAAGAGGTTGTGGTCCGTCTCGAGGATCAGCGAGGGCCGGCCGTCCGGACCGAGCGAGACCTCCTCCTCGATCGGGATCGTCCCGTTCAGGCCTCGCACCGCGACCCGGGACCCCGGGACCTCCGCGCGCACGCCGCGGGCCTCGATGGAGGCCGCGACGCGGAACAGCGATCGGTCCCCGGACTGGATGCGGAACGGGACCCTCACGGTCCCCGACGCCGGGAACGACTCGCGCGACAAGGGGTCGAGGCGCTGGTCGAGCGTGCCGGTGACCGCGAGGGAACGGCGGCCGACCACCAGGTCCCACGCGGCGGCCGCGCTCGCCGGGAGCCGACCTCCGAGGTCGTCCAGGGCCGCGGTCGCCTCGATGCGGGTGCCCCCGGCCGGATTGTCGAGGACGAACTCGTCCACGCGGACGGCGTCCAGGCGTGAGACGCGCGCCCGGACCTTCAGGGAGGCCCGCTCCACGGGGTATGTCGAGGACGCCTCGTGGTCCAGCCGCGCGACCGTCCCATCGAGCGCGACCTTCACCTCGCCCGTCCGGGGGTCCGGGTCCGCCTCGACCACGAGGCCGTGGGAACCGCCTGTGACCTCGAACCGGCGCACCCGCTGGTCCACGCGAAGCGACGAATACGCGAGGCTCGCCCGGAGCGTGGCGGGCGACCCGGTGCGGGCGACCTCGATCGAGGCGTCGAGGTCCGGGGACTCGATCTCGGTCCGCTCGCTGCGATACGCGAGTCCGCGCAGGCGCGCCCGGAACGACGCCCGGCCGCGGGCCGCGTCCAGCGGATTCGACACGAGACCCACGCCTCGCCCGAGCACGCCGGTCAGGCGGCCCGAGGTTTCGACCTCCGCGTGCAGGGACGCGAGGTCCACGGTCGAGCGCAGGTCCGGCGGGAGCAGCGGGGCCAGGTCGGACAGGTCCTGGGCCGACAGGGACCCGGACCAGGACACCGCGCGCCCCGTCCCCGTCACCTGGGCGTCGAGGTCCGCGTGGAGCATCGGGCCGCGACGGCCCGCGACCGCCAACGACATGCGTGCCTGCGGGGCCGATGCCTTCAGGCGGGCCTCGGCCGTCCACGCGACGCGCCGCAACGGGACCCGGCCGTCCACGCGGGCGCCCGCGGCCTCGAGGGTCCCGCGCGCCCGCAAGTCGCGGACGCGACCCGTCACGGAGAGGTCGGCGTTGAGCGTCTGGACCTCGACGCGGTGGCCCGCGGCGACCGCCTGGAGGCCCGTCACCGTCGCGGCGAGGCGCTGGTCCAGGTGGGGACCGCCCTCCGCGGCCAGGCCCGTGGCGCGACCCTCGGTCGTCAGGGTCAGCCCGACCCGCCCGAACGGGACGCGCAGGTCGCGCAGGGCCGGGTGGTCCGCGAACGGCTGCAGGAGCGCAAGGGACCGCGCCGAGACCGTCCCCGCCATGGAAAGGGCGTCCGCCTCCTTGGTGAGGCGCGCGTCGAGCGCCACGTCCGCGACCCCGGCCTGCAGGGTGAACCTCCCCGTGGAGCGGGCGGGCGCCTCCCGGTCGGGCGTCACCTCCTGCATCCGCCACGCGAGGCGTCCGCCGGGCAGGTCCCTCGCCTCCCCGCCCGCCGGGGTCCAGGTGACCCCCAAGACCCGGACCTCCCCGTCCGCCTCGAACGGAGGGCCCGCGGCGATGGGGGCGGATGCCGAGACCTCGACCCCTCCCAACCGGACCCGGCCGGCGGGGGTTCGCACCGAGGCCATCCGCGCCCCGGCCTTCAGCCCGACCGTCCCGGAGAAGGCGCCCGCGATCGCCTTCGGGAGGTCCTGGAGCCCGACCTCGATCCCCATCGTGCCGTCGCCCAGGGTCACGACCCGAGCCGGTTCCCGGACCTGGAGGCGCTTGAACGCGAGCGAGACCTCCGCCTGAACCGACCCTGGACGGGCCTCGACGGCCTTGAGGATCGCCGTGACGGCCCGGCCGGTCCCACGGCGCGCGCCCGTTTCGGCGGCAACCTCCTCGAAGCGAACGCTTCCGTCCACGTGCCCTCCGACCCGGGCCCACGGGGCCTGCCGCAGCACCTCGATCCCCGCCGCGGAGAGGCGCGCGGCCCCACCCTTCCACCGCACCGCGGGGGCGAGGGCGCGCAGGAAGTCGGGAAGGCGGTCCAGGTCCAGGAGGACTTCCGCTTCCTCGATGCGGGCCGCCACGTCTTGATCCGCGTCCTCGAGATACGACGCCATCAGGGTCCCGCGGGCCACCCCGTCGCCCACGATCAGACGATCCATCTCGACTTCGATTCGTGACTCCTCCGGGTGGAAGGTCGCGGCCAGGCCGGCCTCCAGCAGCGGGCCTGGCCAGGCGAGGTCGTGTACGAATTCCTGTTTCTCGACCGATAGTTCCAGGTCCATTCGGGCGTGGAGGGGGTCCGTCACCCGGACCCGGGTCTGATGGCGCAGTGCCAGCTCGCGCCGGGATTCGCCTTCCGATCCGACGTCCCGGACCGCCAGTCGCGAGGGGGCGCCGTCCAGAGACCCCACGGTCAGGGACGCGGTCGCCCCGTCCGACGCGGCGTGCAGCGCGCCGTCCACCGCGAGCCCATCGAGCGTCTCGGACCGGATGACCGCGCCGTTGCGAAGGACGAGGCGGGTGAGGACCACGTCGCGCACCTCCAGGCTTTCGACCGAGACCCCGAGGTCCCCAAGCGGCAGACCCCTCGACAGGCGCGCGGGCGGCTTCTCGCGTTCGGGTCGCGGCATGGCGTCGAGCAGGGCCTGGAGCGACGACCGTCCCGCCTCGTCCTGGACGAGCGTCAGGCGGACCCCGGAGACGCCCACCCGGGTCACGTGGAAGGGACCCGACAGGGCCGACCCGGCGTCCCACGACACCTCCGCCCGGTCCACGCCGGCCAGGACCGGGGCGTGCGACCGGAAGGGATCGGGGGTCAGGACTCGCAGCCCCCGCAGGGTCACCCCGCGCGACAGCGCGAGGTCCACCCCGTCGTAGTCCACCTCGATACCCCAGCCCTCCCGAACCGCGCGCACGATCCGTTCGCGCACGGCCGGGCTGTCGAGGTGATGGAGGACCCACAGCGCGCCCCCCGCCGCGAGGACGGCCACCACGAGGACCCCGACGGCGGCCCAGACCAGCGACCGGATGACCCGTCGCGGCCACGATTTCCTGGCCTCGGTTCCCGCCACGTCGCCTCTGCCCCCGGTCGAACGGCCCCGATCATACCCGAACCGGGCCGCGAGGGGCGAGGGGTCGCGCCCCTGGAGACGCGAGCACCGCTTCCCATCATCGGGGTCCTTGCCTCATTCAGGGATTTGCCAGAGAGGCAGTGGCGGTGGACAGGTTCCGTGGACAGGTTCAGGTGACAGTATCAGTGTCAGTGTCAGTGCCAGGGCCACGTTGGACGCGGGGGACGGTCTGTTGACGGCAGATTCGCGTCCACCGCGACCCCGGACCCCGGACGCCTGACCCCCGACCCCGGATCCCGGTCGACGCCGGAGGCTTTGCAAACCGGGGCGTTTCGGAGCACTATCTCCCTGTCTCTTCGGGGAGGTCTTCCAGGATGAAGGTCCGTTTCGAACACGTGGTCCCGGCCCCGGTGGAGCGCGTCATCGCGGCGTACCGGGACCCGGATTTCTATGTGAAGAAGGGGAAGAATTCCGGGATGTTGACCGTCGAGATCCTCGAGCGCGAGGAGTACCCGGACGGCCGCGTGCGGCTGAAGGCGCGGGCCACCGAGCCCTCGCGCGTCCCGGCCGTCCTGCGCAAGTCCGACGTGGACGAATACGTGGACGAGAACGTGCTCGACCCGACCGCGCGGGTCCTGACGTGGCGGATCACGCCCACGATGGGGGCGGACAAGGTCTTCCTGTCCGGCCGGGTCGAGTTCCTCCCCGAGGGCGGGAAGACCCGGGTCGTGTATCACACGGAGCTCCAGGTCAAGATCCCCCTGATCGGCGGCGCGGCCGAGAAGATGGGCCTGGCGGACACCGAGAAGGAGTGCGCCCGTCAGGCCGAATTCCTGACGCGCTGGGTGACGGAGCCTTGACCGAAATCCGCGATCAATTTTCGCAAGTCATCGAATATACATGAAGTCTGGTACGTTTCATTTCACCACCCTGGGGCCGCGACTTCCAAGTCGCGGCTGGCACGAGACCGCGAGAAATCAAGGTGTTCCGTGCTTCTTCCGAGATCGGGACGGCGGATCGTGGGTAAGCGATCCGGGACCTTGGACCGAAATGATATACTGCGCTCGTGCCCTGGTCCCGAACCGCGGGGCGGCGGATGTCGGACACCTCGGACCTGATCGGTCGGATTTTCGATAGTCGCTACCAGATCACCGCCCTGGTGGGCCGAGGGGGCATGGGGACCGTGTACAAGGCGGTCCACGTCGCGATGAACCAGACCGTGGCCCTCAAGGTCCTGCACCGCGAGATGTCCCAGGACGAGCGCCAGGTCCAGCGTTTCTACCAGGAGGCCCGGGCCTCGAGCCGCCTCAAGCACCCGAACACCATCAAGGTCTTCGACTTCGGGCGGTCCGACGAGGGACACCTCTATCTCGCGATGGAGTTCCTGGAGGGCCAGACCCTGACGCAACTCCTGCGCCGCGAGGGGGTCTTGCCGGTCCGCCGCGCCCTGAACATCGTGCGACAGGTCGCGAAGGCCCTGGCCGAGGCCCACATGAACGGCCTCGTGCATCGCGACCTCAAGCCCGACAACATCTTCATCACGCAGATTTACGGCGAGGAAGACTTCGTCAAGGTCCTGGACTTCGGGATCGCCAAGTTCCTGCAAGGCCATCCCGAGTCCGAGGCCCTGACCCAGGCCGGACTGGTGTGCGGGACGCCCCTGTACCTGTCGCCGGAGCAGGCCCTGGGCCGGACCCTCGACGGCCGGTCGGACCTGTATTCGCTGGGGGTGATCCTGTACGAGATGCTCGCCGGAAACCCACCGTTTCGGGCCGAGACGCCCGTGGCCCTGGTCATGAGGCACATCCACGACGCCCCTCCGCCGCTGGGCGGGCCGGCCGGTGGCATTCCCGACCCGGTCCGGGCCCTCGTGTTCTCGTTGCTCGACAAGGACCGCGACCACCGTCCCGCGTCGGCCGAGGCCCTGATCGGCCTGATCGACGAGGTCATGGCCGGCGTGCCGGTCCCGGCCCGCCCGGTGGTGGCCGCTCCCGCGCCGACACCACTGGGGGCGGAACCCGCGCGAACCCGCGCCGAGGCCCTCCGACCACGCAACCAGGCGCCGGACGGTGGCTTCCAGGGGCGGGAGGAGGTCCCGGAGGGCGCCACGCTGGCCCTGCCGGTCTCGCCGCCCCCGGTCCCGCCGGTCGGGTCGGGGGACAGCCGGCCCGGGCCGAGCGGGCCGGCCGTGGACCGGGATGCGCCGACCATCTACCTGTCGCGGGCCTCCATGGGTCCCATGGGCGACGGGTCCCGGCCGCCGGCCGCGGTGGAGGAGGACGCAGAGACGGTCGTGGTCTCGCTGTCCGACTCGGAGCCCGGCCGGCCCGTGGCGGTCGCGGGTCCGGCCCAGGCCCCGGCCGCTCGCTCGACCAGGGGGATCCCGGTTTCCCGCCCGGATGATTCCACCCGCATCGAGCCCCCCTCGGTCGTGTCGGGCGCGCGGGCGCACCCGAGCCGGCCCCGGTCCGGCCCACGCCGCGTCACGCAGGTCCTGGTGGTCGCGCTGGTGGTCGTGACCGCGGGCGCTGCGGGCATGGGGATCGCGACCCTGATCCAGGGCCGCGACGGCGGCGGGGTGGTCGCGAGCGGCGTCACGGCGGATTCCGGACCCGCCGCGGGTCCGCAGGCGAACCCGCCCGAACCCGCTCCGAGCGGTCCTTCGCAAGGTCCCGGTCCGCCCCCGCCGCCCGAGCCTCCTCCCCCGCGCCAGGTCA
The DNA here is from genome assembly GCA_020722625.1 of Anaeromyxobacter dehalogenans. Lineage (GTDB taxonomy): Bacteria > Myxococcota_A > UBA9042 > DTJE01 > DTJE01 > DYKK01. The sequence continues at coordinate 10,427 of DYKK01000002.1, read as the reverse complement.
GTCTGACCTTCGAGACCGCTCCGGCGGGCGCCGCGGTCTTCCTGGAGGACCGGAGGGTCGGGGCCACGCCCCTCATCCTGACCCTCCGGGAGGGGGACGCGCCGGTCACGCTCCGATTCGTGGCGGACGGGTACGAGGAGTCCCGCCTGACCGTGGACCCGGCCGAGGCGGTCCGGTCGGGCCGGACCCTGCACCGCCTCGTGCTGGACCGGAAGACCGCGCCCACCGTGACGGGGTCGGGTGTCGGGCGGGGCCGGACGGCCGAGGCCACCCGCCCGGCCGCGGGCAAGCCCCCCCCCAGGCGGCCGGAGCCCCCGGCGCGCCACACGGCGCCGAAGAAGAAGCCGGCGCCCGCCCTGCAATGGGAGTGAGACCATGTCCCGATTCGTCGTGGCGTTCGTACTCGTGGTCGGGGCCCTGTGGTCCGGCCGTTCCGGGGCACAGACCCCGGAGGAGCGCGAGGCCTTCCGCCTGTACAAGGAGGCCCAGGGCGACATCGAGGCCTCCCGGTACGCCGACGCGCTCGACAAGCTCGACCGGGCCTACAAGATGTTCCAGATGCCGCACATCCTCGTGCGCAAGGCCGAGGCCCTGCACGGCCTCGGGGACCTGGAGCAGGCCCTGGACGTGCTCCGGTCCATCGAGAACCCGGACGCGAAACTGAAGGTCCGGATCGGCCACCTGGTCGGGATGATCACGCGCGAACTCCAGGAACCCGTGAGCATCGAGGTCCAGACGAACGTCCCGGACGTGGAGGTCGTCGTGGACCAGGTCGAGAAGGTCCTGGCCCCCTGCGCCCTCCGCCTGACGAGGGGCCGGCATCAGTTCGAACTGAGAAAGAGCGGCTACGAGACGGTCACGATCGAACGGCACATCGCCGGTCCTGAGACGCGAACGATCCGGGTCACGCTCCGCGAGCAGACGGGTCGCGTCGTGTTCGCCACGGACCTTTCGTCCTTCGATGGCGTCGTGATCCGGCTGGACGACCGCGAGATGGTCCCGAAGGGACGGGCCGGCGAGGCCAATCGGACCGACGTGATGGAGGTCCGGGCCGGGGTCCACGACCTGCTGTGCGCGCGGGAGGGGATGGCCCCGTTCATGCGCCGGTTCGAGGTGCCGGCCGACCGGACCGTGGAGGTCGTCTGCCTGCTGAAGCCCCCCGTGTCGGGACCGTCGCGGCGGACCTGGGCCTGGGTCACGCTCGGGACCGGGGCCGCCATGACCGCGGCGGGCGTGGGTCTGGTCACGTGGTACTACGTGAAGCGCGGCCAGGACCCCGGGACGGACGCGGCCGGGAACCGGTACGTCTTCCACGACCACCACGAGAACATCGTGGGTTTCGCCCTCCTCGGGGTCGGAGTGGCCACGGCCGCGGCCTCGTACTTCCTGTTCACGTCGGACGACGGGGCCGCGCGGGCCGCGCCGCCGGCCGAGTCCTCCCGCTTCCTCTTCTCGATCTCGCCGACATCCGGGGGTGCGGTCGCGGCCGGAACGATGTCGTTTTGACCTTCAGAACGACGATATTTCGGGAAGACCAAGAACGAGCACCCCCCGACCGAAACGCCCCGTCCTACCGCAGGGGCTGTCGCATGAAGGTCAGGTACTCGAGGTTGCGAAAGCGGTTGACGAAGACCGCGAGGCCGGTCGCGAGGGACAGGACGCAGGCGCCGAGGTAGCCGAACCCCATCCACGATTCCGAACCGAAGGTCGTGACCATCGTGAAGGTGGCGTTCGACAGCAGGAACACCGCGGACACGAACAGGGCCGATCCTCGGAAGTCGAAGTAGAGGAGCAGGATCATCACGACGACCAGGGCCGCGTGGAAGAAGGCCCCGATCACGGCGACTCGGAAGACCGGCGCCAGGTCCGGGTCGATCCCGAGCAGGGCCACGATGAACGGCATCAAGATGAAGATCGCGCTCGTGACGACCCCCTGGTAGATCGCCGAGGTCCGGGTCGCGGCGAGCAGCACGTCGCGCATCTCGCCTTTGCGTTCGAGGATCCGGTCGAGCGGGGCCTTCTGGAGGATGGCTCCGTAGTAGTTCTTGTAGCGGAGGTAGAAGTCCGTCTCGATGCGCAACAGGAAGATCGCGAGGGTGGGGAGGATGGTGACGTACGCGATGAACATCGCGGAGTCGTACGGGAAGTGCGTGTAGAAATAACTGTGGACGTGCAGGCCCGAAGGCGAGTACCAGAACAGGACCTTGTCAATCCAGATGGCCGTGTTGTAGAAGAAGCCGGTCGCCATCAGGGCCGGATACCGGCCGATGTACCGCAGGAAGGCGAAGTCGAACCCCTGGCCGAACCGGTACTCCGAGAAGACGCGGTACATCAGGAGGACCATCAGCAGGACCTGTCCGGTCAGGAACCCGATCCCCAGCCCGTCCGTCCCGAAGACCGTCCCGAGGACCTGTCCGCCGATGAAGGACGCAAGGTACCCCACGGCGAAGTCGAGCACCACGTGGGCATAGTCCTTGGCCGCGGACAGGAAGAGCATCTCGATCCAGACCACGCTGATGGACACGTACAGGCCCAGGACCACGATCTTGTACAAGAGGTCCAGGTCCGCGAAGAACAGGGCCAGGGACCCGGCGACGGTCTGGAACAGGACCGTGACGGCCACGGACCCCACGAAGGTCGGCACCACGGCATCGGGGTTGCGCCTGTAGAACTGGTCGGACACGTAGCGCGTCACGACCAGCTGGATCAACCCCGTGGTCACGAGCGAGAAACAGTAGACATAGACGATGGTCACGACGAAGACACGGACATCCGCCTCCAGCATCGCGGGCAGCACGAAGGTGGACAGCGCCGCGAGCGCGAGGATCGAGATGAGCCACGGCCCCGAGAAGATCACGGCCGAGTAGGTGTAGAGCCGGAGCCACTCCGTGAAGGTCTTGCGGGCCGCCATCTCCCGCAACCGGAATCCGATCCCCGCCATGCCTCCCCCTCAAGAAAACCCTACCCGTCCACCCGCGCGGGCGTGTTCTCGCCGTCGGGCCAGACCGCGGGGTGGTCGCGGAGCAGGGTCCCCCGACCGCAGTAGCGCTGATACACGTCGCGATACGCCTCGATCATGCGCGAACGCACGTAGTACCGGCCCACCCGCTCGTGACCGGCCTCGCCCATGGCCTGCGCCCGGTCCGTGTCGCGCAGGACCCCGAGGATGGCATCCGCGGTCTCGCGGGGCGACCGGATGTTGGTCACGACCCCGGCGCGCCCGATGGCCTCGTCCTCCGGGCCGGACCCGTGGACCAGTTCCGCGCAGGCGCCCACGTTCGTGCACACCACCGGGACCCCCGCCCGCATCGCCTCCAGCAGGACGAACGGCTGGGCCTCGCTGATGCTCGTCAGGACCAGGCAGTCGATCCTCGGATAGTACTCCGACATGTCCACGGACCCGGGGAACAGGACCTTCTTCTGGAGCGACAGGACGCGGACCAGGCGCTCGCACTCCTCGAAGTAGGCCGGGTCCTCGTCGGTCGTCCCCAGGACATAGAACCGGACGTCCGGCCTCTCCTCGATGACCATCCTCGCGGCCCGGATAAAGGTCTTGACGTCCTTGATCGGCGTGACCCGGCCGACCAGCGCGACCATCGGAGGACCGGACCTCGGGGTCTCCCGGCGCCGCCGGTAGATGTCATCGAAGCGGGGCAGGTCGATCCCGTTCGGGATCAGGGCGGTGCGGTCCGGATTCGCGCCGCCGAGGACCTGCATCTGGCGGTTCCCCTCGTAGAGGGTGAAGATGGCGCTCGCGTGGTCGTACGCGATCCGCGACAGGACCTCGAACTTGCGCATCCACAGGTTCTGCAAGGCGCCCAGTTGCCGGGTCGGGACCGGGGAGTCCGACTTCTCCCGGTAGATCCACTGCGCCTGCGTGATCTCGATCATCCGCTCGTTCGTGTAGATCCCGTGCTCGGTGAGGACCAGGGGCGAGCGCGTGCGCAGGCCGGCCAGCACCCCGAGCAGGCCCGCGTACCCCGTGCAGGTCGCGTGATACAGCGATGCGTCGGGGATGTCCGCGTACAGGACCCGGAACAGCGGGAGGGCGATAAATCGCAATGTCCAGAAGTAGTCAATGAACGAAAAACCATCGAAGTGTTCGCGATACAGGCGGACCAGGATGTCCCAGAACTCGCGCCCGTGGAAGATGTCGTACGGGGTGAGGGCGTCCGGGACCCCCGGCTGGAACCGCCGCAGCATCACGGGCAGCAGGGAGTGGTCCCCGCGGGAAAGGTCGCGGATGAAGCGCTCGAGGTCCGACCAGGCCTCCCGGCGCCGGCCCGCCCGCGGTCCCCGCCACTGGATCGTGTCCATCAGGTGGACCCGCCGGAAGTCCAGGACGTTTGGCGGCAGTTCGTACAGGGGACGCTCCGCCGTCTCCCGCGAGACCCCGATGTGCACCAGGGAGAACGAGACGTCCTTCAGGCTCGTGAGGAGGTCGTGCACCCAGGTCGAGACCCCGCCCACGACGAACGGGTACGAACCCTCCGTGATCAGGCAGACATCGGTCTTCACGCCGGCTCCTCCCGCGCTCCCCCGAGGACCTCGCTCAGGTCCGCGAGGCGCGGCTCCCCGGGGAACCGGGCGCAGGCCTCCTCCACGACCTGCCGGGCCAGGGCGACGTTGCCGCGCTCGTAGGCGGTCTCGGCCAGGGCCACCGCGGCCTCCAGGTCCCCCGGGTTCGCGTCCAGGTGTCGCTTCAGGGCCTGTTCGGCCTGCTCCAGTTGTCCGCACAGGCGGTAGAGCCGGCCCGACAGCGCGAGGAGTCTCCCGTCCGACGACCCGACCAGGGTGGCCTTGTCGAGCGCCTTGAGGCCGATGTCCGCAAAGTACCGGACCATGCCCCGGTCCAGGAGCCCGATGTCCGCGTAGTCGAGGATCAGGCCCGCCAGTTTGATGTGGTGCTCGACACGGGTAGGCGCGCGCTCGACCTCGCGCACGAGGCGGAAGATCCGGTCGTTGAACTCGCGTTCCATGTCGGACAGGGCGTTCCCCGCGTAGTAGCGGATCTCGCGGTTCTCGTCCACGAGCGCCGTCTTGAGCAGGCTCACCGCCTCGCGCCTGGGGAGCCAGGAGAGCGAGAGGATGGCCCCCCGCTTCAGCGCCACGTCGGTCCCCGCGAGGATGTCTCGCAAGGGGGCCACGTCCACCTCGTCGAGGATGAAGCGGTCCGAGTCCACGGGCCTGGGCAGGGCCGCGGCCGCGGCCGGGTCGTACGCGATGTAGTCCTCGAAGTCCCTCAGAAGGTCGCCCGTCCCGCGCGGCCGCGAGGCATACAGGGCGTACAGGCCCACGAACCCGAGGAACCCGAGCATCGGCAACGGCAGGGACATGCACAGCCCGGTCACGGCCCAGGCCCGGTCCCGGGGCCTCGCGAAATCCCAGCGACCCAGGAAGCCCACCGCGAGCAAGGCCAGGGCGACCAGGTGCGCGGCCAGGGGCAGGAAGACGCGCCAGAACGGGCCGACATCGAAGTCGTGCAGCAGGAAGACGAGCGCCTCGACCTCGAGGACCGCCTCGAACACGGCCAGGAGATTCCCCATCCCGGATGGACCCCCCACGCTCACGCGAGCGAGAACCGCTCGGCCTCGGCCACCATCTCCGCCTCCGTGCGGGGGTGGTCCTTCGAGATGCCCGCCACGCCCATCTTCAGCGACAGGTGCGCGAACCGCGACCCGAGCCCCCCGAACTGCTGCCGGAAGGCCTCGTTGACCCTCGCGGTCACGACCACGGCGCGCGCGGGGCTCGTCTCGGGCAGGATGACGTGATAGACACCCGGGAGCCGGTGCGCGCCGACCACGTCCATGGTCCGCAGGAGCCGCCGGAGCGTGGCGCCGAACTCCCGCAGGACCAGCCTCCGGTCGTCCGGGGACAGGGTCTCGGCCTCGAGAACCTTGACCAGCAGGAGCGAGCACTCGCCCCCGTATCTCACGACGCGCTGCATCTCCTCGGTCAGGCGGCGGGACACGTACCCGTAGTGGAACAACCCGGTGACCTCGTCGTCCACGCGGGCCTGGAGCGCGGCGTGGAACCTCGACGCCTCGGCGAGGGTCTTGCCGGCCCAGCCCGCGATGGTCTGGAGGTGCGACACGGTCAGCCGGGTCAGGCGGACGAAGGGGATCCGATGGATCACGAGGAGGCCCGTGACGCGGTCCTCCGCGGGGTCCACCAGCGGGGCGCAGGCGAGGATGTCGGACGCGGTCGACGTCGCCTCCCGCGCGGTCACCGGACCGCGACTCTCCACCGCCTTCGCCACCGCCGGGTGGTCGGTGGTCAGCACGGCCTCGAACTCGTCCGCCTGCGCCCACCCCCGGCTGAACCGCAACTCGAAGGCCGGCGGTCCCGCGGGTCCCACGACGCCCCCGTCACGATCGCGGGCCAGGTAGAGGCTGAACTTTTCCGCGCCCGTGAACTTCTCGACCAGGTCCATGATCGCCGGGTAGGCCTCCTCGGGCCGGAGGGCGGACAGCCTCTGCGCCGAGTCGTAGAACTGGGCCAGCGGGTCCTCGGCCGACAGGATCTTCTGCTGGAGTTCGTCCTTCACCCGCGTCACCATCTCGAGGTCGCGGCGCATGACCTCGACTTGTTCCGTCATCCGGTGGACGTCGTCCCGCATCCGCCGGACCTCGCGGCCGGCCATCTCGCGGATCTCGCCCAGGAGGACCCCCATGATGACAAAGAGGTACGCCGGGATCATGCGGTGCCACTCGAACGTCTGGACGATGAGCGACCAGTCGCGGCCGGCAAACAGGTAGGACGCGTAGATCACGGCGCACAGCATCCCGGTCACGAACCCGTCGAAGGTCCCGTACCGGGAGGCGATGAGGATCGTCAAGAAGAGGAATGGATGCGGCTGAACCTTCAGGAACCCGGGGTCGTCCTCGAAGAACGCGACGTTGACGACCATCAGGAAGAGGACGCCCAGGAGGGCCTCCATCAGGCTCTCGACCTGGCGGGTGTACCGGTCGGCGGTGATCGCGGGCGTGGTCATGGACCCCTCCGTGTCTCCGAAGGCGATTGCGCACACTCCATGTCGAGGACCCGGGCCTCCATGCGGACGTGGTGCCGGCCCGAGTCCGCGTCCGACGAGACGAGGACGCCTCCGTCGAGGACCCGGGGGAGGCACCCGGGCGGCAGGCGGACCAGGAGCACGTCCGGGTCGGTGAGTCCGGAGGCGCGCTCCACGCGCAGGTCCCCGGCCCCCCGACGGGTCACCCGGATGCGGCGGGCCGGGGAGCGCCGCACGTCCTCGGCGGCCTGGACGACGGTCCGGTCGCGCAGGAAGGGGAACCGGCGCCGGACCTCGGCCGCGCCCTCCAGGAACCCCCGCCGCAGGGCCTCCCAGGACCGCCCCCCGGAGCGCTCCGGGTCAAGGACGTCGTCGGGGTGGACGAAATGGGACGACACGGACAGGGCGAGCAGGCCGTTCACCATCTGCACGAGCGCCTCCCCGGCCAGGACGTGCCCGGCCCAGGTCCGCGGGAAGTCCACCACGCCCGGGAGGTCGGGGTCCAAGGCGAAGTCCTGGACGGTCTCGACCTCGGAGCCGGCGAACACGGACGACAGGACGCGCAGGTCCGGCAAGGCCCGGCCCAGGGCGCGCTTGCCGGCCGCGTCCACGAAGTTGTTGGGGGGCACGAACACGACGGGTCCGTTCTCGGGGCCGAAGACCTCCCGGAAGGCGTCGCGCGCCGAGGCGAACCATTCATCGAGCGCGGCGGCGTCCGGAAAGGGCCGGGACACTCCCCCGGACAGGGCCGGGGACAGGTGGTTCATTCCGTGCAGACCCACGGGGAAGTCGTCGCTCACGACCCGGCGGGCCAGGTCCAGGGCCCTCGCGGCCGTGGTCCCGGCAAAGGGCGGCCCGAACGGACCCCGGACCTCGTCGCCGTACGAGAAGACGGCGAAGAAGGTCGGGTGCATCCCGAGCCGATCCCGGGCCTCGAGGATCATTCCGTAGAAATCGTTTGAATAAAACTCGACGTCCGGGCGCCCGAGGCCGGGGATGACCCGCTCGGCCATGGGCAGGGGGCAGTCGTCCACGAACTCGACCGCCGACGCCAGGACCGGCATGGCCCACGTCCCGGCCGCGTCCAGAGCGGCCTGGATCACGAAGCCCAGGAAGGCACGGTCGCTGAACTCGAACGCATTGAGGGCGCTGACCTCGCCCCGGCCCACCCGGCAGCGCCACCACAGGGGCACGGCCCCGGAGGGGTCCTCGGATTCCGCCAGGACGCGGCAGCCCCGACCCGGCCGACCCGGGGCGGCCGTCCACCGCACGCTCCCCGGCCCCGCGCTCAGCCCGGACGCCCCTGGAAACACGCCGTCCCGCAAGGCCAGTCCCGTCGCGTTCGCGGCCCCGGTCGCGGGTCCCTCGCGCCCCAGGACCCGGGCCAGGTCGGGGTCCGAGACCGGCAGGATCGAGGCGACCCGGCCTCCCAGGCGCACGAAGGCCCCGAGCAGGTCCGCGAGGTATCGGCCCGCGGGGGCGCGGACCTGGTCGAGGGCCAGGACGACCCCCGTGTGGGCGGCGAGGTCCATCGGACGCAATCGCGACGCGGACGCGAGGGGGACCCCGACCATCGGGAGTCCGGTGTAGGAAGAGGCCGCTCGAAGCGTCGCCATCGCCTCGCGGGAGGCATCGCTGTCCGGGTCGTGCAACACGAGAAGCGTCCCGGGGTCGCGCGGGGTGTAGGCGAGCGCGAGCCCGAGGAACGCCCCGGCATCGAACCGGAAGGCCCCGGGGTCCTCGAGGAGGTCCGACGGCGACAGGTAGCGCTGGAGGACCATGGCCCCGGTCGCGCTCGTGAAGACCGGGGCGGAGGGGGGTCCCGAGGGGTCGTCGGTCCGGCGGGCCGCCACCAGGACCCGGACGTCGTCCCGGACCGCATCGAACTGGTAGAAGTGCCGGATGGCGTCCGGCCGGAGGTCCCGCGCCGGCGCGATGGCGGGGTCGGCGACCTCGACCGTGAAGAGCGACGGGTCCGAGGTCCACCGGGCACGGTAGCGCACGCCCAGGGCCTCGAAGGCGCGGTTGACGGTCTCCGGGGCCACGAACGGACCGTCCGGACCCCCTTCCTGCCACGCCCCGTAGTTCCCGACGATGACGAAACGGACCCCGCGGGCGACCACGGCCCGCACGAACTCCGGGTAGCGGCCGGCCCCGGCCATGGACCCGTCCAGGAAGCCCGTGACCACGGCCCGGACGCCCGCGAGCGCCTGCGGCGAGGGCAGGCCCCCTTGCGTGATGTCGTGGCAGCGGACCTGGAGCCCCAGGCGCGCGATCGCGGGGGCGATCACGGCGGCCAGGGGGTTGCGCTCGACCGTCACGCCCTCGGAGGAGTCCACCAGGCACAGGACCCGGTCCCCCGGCGAGAGGTCGGGGATCGGCCGGGTGCGCGGCAGGGGCGCGGCGAACGCCTCGCCGGCCTTGCAGAACACCTCCACGGCGACCACAACGAGAGGAACCCAGAGTCTCGACCGGAGGTCGCGACCCGGCCCCGGCCATGCCACCCCGGGACGCGAACGCGAAGCGCCGGCGACGCCGACTCCGGCTCGCGTTGTTCCCGTCCTCTCGACCAACCCTCTATCCTCCGCCCCGGCCCTCGCGCGACAAGGCCCGAAGGCGCAGGATGACCAGGAGCACCAGGACGGGCGTCAGGATGAAGAACACCAGGTACGCCACGTTGTACCGGGCGGGAGGCTGGACGGGCTTCGGGACCTCGACGACCGGGACGAGCCGTCCGTCCTTCTCCTCGAACCGAACCTTGGTCGGGTCGAAGCGGGCGACCGCGTCCGCGGGACCGGGCGGCAGCAGGACCCGCAGTTCGTGGTCCCCGCCGACCATGGCGAGCGTGCCCCGGACCCACTCGACCTTTCCCGGGGCATACAGGTACGGGGCCGCGTACCCGATCTCGCGGTCCGAGCGACCCACCACGGCGAGGACGCGACGGGCGGGCTCGAACGGACTCGGCGACAGGGCGAGGAAACCCGCGGTGTTCAGGAGGTCGGCCCTGCCCGGGATGTCGGACCTCTCGACGAGTTCCTTCGGGAGCACCGGAAGCCACGCGGAATCCCCCATGACCGCCCCGAGGGCCCCGACGAGCAGGAGGTTCGCCTCCCGGCGGTCGGCCTCGGACAGGGACTTCGCCGGGGTCATCCGGATGTCCGCGGTCGCGGGGCTGCGCAGGCTCTGGCTCAGGAACGCGAGCGCATTGACCGCCGCCGTGACGGCCCCGTCCGTGATCGGGTCCATCAGGGCCACCACCAGGCGGTCGAAACGATTCCACTTCAGGAACATGTAGGGGTAGTTCGCGAGCGTTTCCCCCTGCGACTCGTCCACCGGCAGGTACAGGAGGGTGTCGTTGTAGAGCGTGAACCACGCCATCTCCGGATGGTAGTAGTAGCACTCGGGGTCTCCGATG
>DYKK01000295.1 GCA_020722625.1 Anaeromyxobacter dehalogenans | reverse complement strand
GGGCGACGCCCCCCTGATTCGTCGCGCTCGAGGCGGCCAGTCAGGGCCGCAAGAATCCACTTGACGCCTCCCCAGACCCTCGTCATCATGTTTTTCGATGCGGAGGTTCGTGGTTGGATTCCCGAAGGAAGTTCCTGACGACTACGGCCCCCGGATGCACCCCGACGAGGGGCGGGCGGGGTCGAACGTCGTCAGGACGACCCGGTCCGGCGCAGGTCCGACATCACCCTCGCAACAGCAGAGCTCGGCTGGGAGCCCAAGGGCCGGTCCGCGAGGGGCTTGCAAGAACCATTCACCACTTCCGGAGGACGCGATGAGGCGCAAGGCGTTTCTGGTCGGGATCAACCGCTATCCCGATCCGCGCAACAACCTGAAGGGCTGCGTGAACGACATTCTTCTGATGAGCCGGACGCTCCAGGAGGCGTACGGCTTCAAGGCAAAGGACGTCAGGCTCCTCACCGACGAGCGGGCGACGACCGCCGCCATCCGCGAGGGGCTCGAGTGGCTCGTGTCGGGCGCGGCGCCGGGCGACTCCCTCGTCTTCCACTACTCGGGGCACGGGGCCCAGGTGCGGGACTTGTCGGGCGACGAACTCGCCGACCACCTCGACGAGATCATCTGCCCGTACGACCTCGACTGGGACCATCCTTTCACCGACGACGACCTGGGCGCCTTCTGCGGGATGGTGCCGAATGGGGCGCTTTTCACGGTCGTGCTCGACTCCTGCCATTCCGGGACGGGGCTTCGCAACTTCCTGAGGCCGGACCTGCCGATCCGGTACAAGTTCCTCCCGGCGCCCGTCGAGGTGCGGCACCGGTCGGAGCCGGTGATCGAGGACCGCGGGGTCGATCGCTCGGTGACGATGACGGGTCCGGACAAGAGGCTTCCGGTGCGCCGCTTCGGCGTCGCCGTGACGAAGACCAACGGGGTGCTGATCGCCGGTTGCCGATCCGACCAGACCTCGGCCGACGCCTGGATTGACGGCGACTATCACGGGGCGCTGACGTATTACCTGTGGCGCTCCCTGCGCGGCGCGAAGTGGAAGACGACCTACCGGAAGGCGGTCAAGGCGACGGGCGCGGCGCTTGCGGACCACAACTACGACCAGGTGCCCCAACTCGAGGCGCCGAGGCCCCTTCTTTCCGCCCCTGTGTTCGGCGGGGTTCCCCGGCGATGAGGGCCGGCGGCTGGTCGCCTGGATGCCGCACGGTGGACCGGTTCGCAATCACCGGCAGGATCCGGGCGGACAACGAACCCGGGATGCGGTATAAGCGACCGCGGTCGGGCCGGGGCGGTCCCGGCGCACGCGAGGAGGACGAGTCATGATCGAGGCGTACCGGAAACACGTCGAAGAACGGAAGGCGTTGGGAATCCCGCCGCTGCCCCTGAACGCGGAGCAGACGCGGGCCGTGTGCGAGAGGCTCGCGGCCCCCCCACCGGGGGAGGAGGAGTTCCTGCTGGGGCTTTTGCGCGACCGGGTCCCGCCCGGGGTGGACGGGGCGGCCCGGGTCAAGGCGGAGTTTCTGGCCGCCGTCCTGGAAGGACGGGCCTCGTCACCGCTCATTTCCAGGAAGCAAGCGGTCCGGATGCTCGGCACGATGCTCGGGGGATACAACGTCGCCCCCCTGGTGCGCGCCCTGCGCGACCCGGAGGTCGCGGACGAGGCGGTGCAGGCCCTCTCCGGGCTCACCCAGGTCTATGACGCCCTGGACGAGGTGGTCGCGCTGTCCAGGGACCTGCCCGCCGCGCGGCGCGTGCTGGACGCCTGGGCCGCCGGGACGTGGTTCACGAACCGCCCGGACCTCCCCGCGACGCTCCGCGTGACCGTGTTCAAGGTGGACGGCGAGACGAACACCGACGACCTCTCGCCCGCGGGGGACGCGGCCACGCGCCCCGACATCCCCTTGCACGCGCTCGCCATGGGCCGCACGCGGTTCCCCGGCGGCCTGAAGACCATCGCGGACCTGCGCGCGCAAGGCCGCCGCGTGGCCTTTGTCGGGGACGTGGTCGGGACCGGGTCGTCCCGCAAGTCCGCCACGAACAGCGTCCTGTGGCACATCGGCGAGGACATCCCGGGCGTACCCAACAAGCGGCGGGGCGGCGTGGTCATCGGCGGGGTCATCGCGCCCATCTTCTTCAACACGGTCGAGGACTCGGGCGGCCTGCCCCTGACGATGGACGTGACCCGCATGAAGACCGGGGACGACGTGATCCTCGACTTCGAGCGCGGGGAGGCCCGGTCCCCGGACGGCGAGGTCCTGGCGACGTTCGCGCTGAAGCCCGCGACCCTGCGCGACGAGTTCCGCGCGGGCGGGCGCATCCCCCTGATCATCGGGCGCTCCCTGACGGACCGGGCGCGCGCGGCCCTGGGGCTCGGTCCGTCCGACCTGTTCACGCGCCCGCGGAATCCGCAGCCGAAACCAGGCCAGGGGTACACCCTCGCGCAGAAGATCGTGGGTCGGGCCTGCGGTCTGCCGGGCGTGCTCCCCGGCACCGCGTGCGAGCCGCGCATGACCACCGTGGGCTCCCAGGACACGACCGGCCCCATGACCGCGGACGAACTCAAGGAACTCGCCTGCCTGCGCTTCCAGGCGCCCCTGTTCATGCAGTCCTTCTGCCACACCGCGGCCTATCCCAAGCCCGCGGACATCCGGATGCACGACACCCTGCCGGGCTTCGTGACGGAGCGCGGCGGGGTGGCCTTGCGGCCCGGCGACGGGGTGATCCATTCGTGGCTGAACCGGATGATCCTGCCCGACACCCTCGGCACGGGCGGCGATTCCCACACGCGCTTCCCGATCGGCCTGTCCTTCCCGGCCGGGTCCGGGCTCGTGGCCTTCGCGGGGGCGCTCGGGTTCATGCCGCTCGACATGCCCGAAAGCGTGCTCGTGCGCTTCCACGGCCGCCTGAACCCCGGCATCACCCTGCGCGACGTGGTCAACGCGATCCCGCTGTGGGCGATCCGGCGAGGGCTGCTGACCGTGCCCAAGAAGAACAAGGTGAACGTCTTCAACGGCCGCGTGCTCGAGATGGAGGGCCTGCCGGACCTGACGGTGGAACAGGCGTTCGAACTGACCGACGCCTCGGCCGAGCGCAGCGCCGCGGGCGCGACCATCGCCCTGTCCGTGGAAAGCGTGGCGGCCTTCCTGCGGTCCAACGTGGCCCTGCTGAAGCGGATGATCGAGGACGGCTACCAGGACGCGGACACCCTGCGCCGCCGCATCGCCGACATGGAGGCGTGGCTCGCGAACCCGACCCTCCTGCGCCGGGACGACCACGCGGAATACGCCGCGGTCATCGAGATCGACCTCGCCGAGATCACCGAGCCCATCCTGGCCTGCCCCAACGACCCGGACGACGTGAAGCCCCTGTCCGAGGTCGCGGGGACCCCGGTCCAGGATGTGTTCCTCGGGTCGTGCATGACCAACATCGGGCACTTCCGGGCCGCGGCCGAGGTCTGGCGCGGCGCGCGGTTCAACCCCGGCGTGCGCATCTGGCTGTGCCCGCCCACGCGCATGGACCAGGCGCAACTGAAGCGGGAGGGGCAATACCCGGTCTTCGCGGGGGTCGGCGCGCGCGTCGAGATCCCCGGCTGCTCCCTGTGCATGGGGAACCAGGCCCGGGTCCCGGACGGGGTGACGGTGTTTTCGACCTCCACGCGCAACTTCGACCACCGCATGGGGACCGACGCGAAGGTCTTCCTGGGGTCCGCGGAGGTCGGCGCGGTCACGGCGCTTCTGGGCCGACTGCCCACGCCGGACGAGTACTTCGAGGTGGTTCGCGGGCGCGTGACGCCGAACGCGGACAGAATCTACAAGTACCTTCAGTTCGATGAACTGTTCGGGTGATGGGTCCGTGTCGGGCGCCCGCGTTCACGCGGGCGGGACCAGGGACCGGAGCATCTGCGGGAGGATCCCGCCGGCACGGTACAGGGCCACCTCGTCCGGCGTGTCCAGGTGGGCGACGGCCTGGAAGGTCTTTGTGGTCCCGTCCGGGGCCGCGGCGCGCACGGTGACCCGGGCGCGCGGAGCCAGGTCGTCGCGCAGGCCCTCCACGTCGTAGGTCTCGAACCCGGTCAGCCCCAGGGACTCGCGGTCCTCGCCGGGCAGGAATTCGAGCGGGAGGACCCCCATCCCGACGAGGTTCCCGCGGTGGATACGCTCGAAGGATCGGGCGAGGACCACGCGCACCCCGAGCAAGGCCGTGCCCTTGGCGGCCCAGTCGCGCGACGACCCGGTCCCGTATTCCCGTCCCGCGATCACCAGGAGCGGGGTCCCTTCCTCGGCGTATCGCATGGCCGCGTCGTAGATCGGGATCGGGTCGGGTGACGAGGGGTGCCTCGTGAACCCGCCCTCGACCCCGGGGACCAGG
>DYKK01000294.1 GCA_020722625.1 Anaeromyxobacter dehalogenans | reverse complement strand
GCCGCCGGCACGGGGCCCCGAGATCGCGATCGGATCGTCCGGGGGGACCTCGACCCCGAAGCCTCCGAGTACGCCCCTGCGGACGGCGCGCGCCGACTCGATCGCGGCGGACAGCGCCTGCGGGCGCAAGGGGGCCTCGGACGCCCTCTCCTTCAGGGCGCCCGCGAGCGTCTCCACGGCCCCGGTCAGGTCCGCGGCGGCCGGCAGGTCCCGCACGGCCTCAAACACCCGGGCCACGTCCCACAGGACCGGGGTCTGTCGCCCGGCGGTGCGGGCCAGGGCGCGCAGGAACTTCTCGGCCGCCTGGCCGGCGTGCCACACGGCCATGGAAGCCCCTCCCGGCGTCCCGGCGAGGGCGATGGCGTCCTCCAGGTCCGCCTCCGCCTCCTCGCGGGCCTCCGTGATCGTCGGGTCGTCTGGCGGGCACGGCCCGGACGACTCCTCACCCCTCTTGCGATCCTTCCTCATCCCGTCTCCTCCACGTCCCGATGGATCACGCGCACCAAGACCCCGCGGTCCCTCAACCATTCCGCCACCGCCTCGGCCGCGACCACCGACCGGTGCCGCCCCCCGGTGCACCCGAAGGCCACCGTCAACAGGGGCTTGCCCTCCCGCTCGTGACGCGGGATCGAGAACCCGATCAGTCCCGACACGCGCTCGAAGAATTCCTTCCAGTCCGGCTGACCCACGACGTGGTCGCGCACCTCGGGGTCGAGCCCACTCTTCGCCCTCAGGCGGTCCACGAAGTAGGGGTTGGGCAGGAACCGGCAGTCGAAGACGTAGTCGCTCTCGCGCGGCACGCCGTGGCGGTATCCGAACGAGACCACGGACACGGTCATCCGGGTTGCGCCTGTCGGGTTGTAGGCCTGCTGGACCAGGGCCTTCAACTGGTGCACGTTCAGTTCCGACGTGTCCACCACCCAGTCCGCCTGCGCCCGGACCTCCTGGAGCGTCTTCCTCTCCCGGCTGATCGCATCGGCCAGCGAGACCGTCTCCCCGCTCAGGGGATGGCGGCGCCTCGTCTCCGAGTATCGCCGGATCAGGGTCTCGTCCGTCGCGTCCAGGAAGATCACGTCCAGGCGGTGCCCGAGGGACCGGACCTCCTGGAGCGTCGCGGCGAGGGCGTGCAGGAACCCCCGTTCGCGGATGTCCACGCCGAGCGCCACGCGGCGGATCTCCTCGTGGCGTTCGGCCAGCAGCAGGAACTTGTCGAGCAGCACGATGGGCAGGTTGTCAATGCAGAAGAACCCGGCGTCCTCCAGGGCACGGATCGCGGTCGTCCGGCCCGACCCGGACATCCCGGTCACGATCACGACGTGGGCCTTGCCCATGAAGGACCCCGATGAGGGCAGGCGAAAGGTTCACCCCGCGCGGCGCTTGCGCTCCCGCACCCGGTTCTTGCGGCGCAGCATCTGGCGTTCGAGCTTGTCAATGACGACGTCGATCGTCGGATAGAGGTCCGTGGTCTTCTCGGAGCACTTGAACACCTCTCCCAGGGCGTTCACGATCACGTCCATCAGCGTCCAGGACTTCTCGGTCGCGATGGTCACCCGGATGTCCGCCTCCCGCCCGTCGAGGAACTTCTCGAGGCGCGACTCCATCCGGGTCCGGATCAGGTCCTTGAGCGCGTCCGTTCCCTCGAATTGCCGGAACGTGAAGGAAAACTGCATGTGCGTCACCTCCGTGTCAGCCGAGTTCGGCCCCCCTTCGGGCCCGGCGGCGGGCCCTCTTACACGATCGCACGGCGGCGAGACGAGGGGAGGATCCCCAGCATCTGCCGGTACTTCGCCACGGTCCGCCGGGCGATGACCATGTTCTCCCGGCGCAGGATCTTCACGATCTCCTGGTCGGACAGGGGCTTGCGGGGGTCCTCCCCGTCCACGAGTTCCTTGATCCGCGCCTTGACGCTCTCGGACGAGACGTCCTCCCCCGACACGCTCCCGATCCGGCTATTGAAGAAATACTTCAGTTCAAATATTCCTCGGGGCGTGTGGACGTACTTGTTCGTCGTGACGCGGCTGATCGTGGATTCGTGCATGCCCACGTCCTCGGCCACGTCCCGGAGCACGAGCGGCCGGAGGTGGCTCACCCCCTTTTCGAGGAACGGCCGCTGGAACCGCATGATGCTCTCGGTCACCCTGCGGATCGTGCTCTGGCGCTGCTGGATCGACCGGATCAGCCACAGGGCGGACCGCAGTTTCTCCTGCACGAACTCGCGGGCCTTGTCCGAGCCCGGGCCGCTCAGGGCGTGCTCGTAGTAAGGGCTGATCCGGAGCCGGGGCAGCCCGTCCTCGTTCAGGACGGTCACGTACTCGTTTCCGACCTTGAAGACATAGACGTCGGGCTGGATATAGACCACGTCGTCGCTCGCGAAGGCCCGCCCGGGCTTGGGTTCCATCCCCTGGAGGGTCTCGACCAGGGTCCGGACCTCCTCCAGCGAGCACTGGAGGCCCCGGGCGATCGCCGTGAAGTTCCGGCGTTCGAGGTCGGGGAGGTGGCGCTCGATGAGCAGGACCAGTCTCTCGTCGTCCGGATGGTGGGTCCTGGCCTGGATCAGCAGGCACTCCCGCAGGTCCCTGGCGCAGACGCCGACCGGGTCGAAGGTCTGCACCCGGCGCAGGGTCCGCTCGACCGCCTCCAGGGTCGCGCCGGTCTGGACCGCGACCTCGTCCAGCGTCACCCCGGTCAGGTACCCCGCCTCGTCGAGGTTGCCGATCAGGAAGGCCCCGATCCGGCGCCCCTCGTCGTCGAGGTCCGACAACTGCAGTTGCCACAGGAGGTGCTCCTGGAGCGTCTGCCGGCGGCTGACCGTGGTCTCGATGGAGGGGAACTCCTCGTTGGTCACCCGGACCTGGGGACCGGTACCGAAGCGGTTGTAGCCTTCGACGTACTTCTCCCAGGCCTCGACCTCGCCGCGTTCCAGGGGGCTTTCGACCCCTCGACCGTCCGCCTCCGCGGCCTCGGGGGACGCGCCCTCCGAGGAAGCAAGCGGCCCCTCTCCGCCCTCCGACTTCGCCTCGGCGTCCTCGAGCGACATCGTCTCGGAGTCCCCGGGCTCCTCATCGAGCACCGGGTTGGACTCGAGTTGCTGCCGGACCTCCTCGGCGAGTTCGAGCCGGGACAGTTGCAGCATCCGGATCGCGAGTTGCAGTTGTGGGGTCAGGACGAGTTTCTGGAGGAGCTTCTGGGTGAGTTCCTGGCGGATCTCCATCATGACCCTGATCGCCCCGGGGCGTGTCTCATTCGCCTCTCCCCACCGGGTCGTCTCTCCCGATCGGCCGGACTCCGTCTCTTCTATAGCATCCGGCACGATCCTTGTAAAGACGCCGGGGCCCCCATAGACTCCGGGGGACACGATGGCCGACTCCCGCGACAGGGTCCAACTGGTGAAACCCCTCCGCTTCGGGCCCGCGGTCGAGGTCTGGGAGGCCCGCCTGCGGGGTCGTCGGGTCGTGGCGCGCCGCTTCCCCCCGGAAGGCCCGCCTCCGGGCTGGCCCCCCCCTCCCGACCCCGCGGTCTTGCGCGCGATGAACCACCCGACGCTCCAGCGGTTCCTGGGCGAGGTCCGCGACGACGAGGGCGCAAGAATCCAGGTCTTCGCGTGGTGCGAGGGCCGGACCGCGGCCGAGGTCGCTCGCGACGGGGTTCCTCTCTCGCCGGCGCGGTGTCTTTCGATGGTCCGCGAGGCGGCCCGGGGGCTCCGGTGGCTCCACGAGCGCGGTCCCGCGGCCCCCAGACTGCACGGGGACCCGTCGCCCGGAAACCTGCTCCTGGACGAGGCGGGACGATGCACGTGGCTGGACGTGCAGGCATGGGAGCCGGGTCGCCCGCCCGGGGGGACCGGCGTCGTGTTCGGGACCCTCCCCTACCTCGCCCCGGAGGTCCTGGCCGGCGAGCCTCCGACGGAGGCGTCCGAGGTGTTCGCCCTGGGGCTGATCGCGCTGGAGGCCCTGCGCGGACCCCTCCCCTGGGCCCGGGCCGGCTCCCCGAGCGAGGTCCTGGCCGGGCGATCCCTCGACCCCCCTGACCCACGACTCCCCGGGGCGCCGGAGTGGCCCCCGAACGCGGTCACGACCCTTCACGCCATGCTGTCTCGAGACCCTTCGGCCCGGCCTTCCGCCGGCGAGGTGGTGCGGGGGTTCCGGTCGGCGTAGAGAGCGCCAACGACCCGCCAGCGCGATTTCGCCGCCACGATTGCCGGTCGTGGCGGGGGCCCGGCAGCATCCGGGTTCCGGCATCCGGGATCCGGCGTCCGGTGTCGCGGTGGACGTGGCCTTGTCGTCATACGCCGCTCATCGCGACCAACGTGGCACTGACACTGTCACTGACTCCTGTCACTGACTCCTGTCACTGAACCTGAACCTGTCCACTGAACCTCCAGCCTGT
>DYKK01000293.1 GCA_020722625.1 Anaeromyxobacter dehalogenans | reverse complement strand
CCCGGTTCCCTGGACACGAGTTTGTCCTTGACGACGCCCGCCTGTCAACGGGGGTGGGATCGCGCGCCAAGTCCGCCGTCAATTTCCGAAAGTGCGACACCGGCTTCGCGGACCCTGACGGGTGAAACCGACCCTTGGGCCGCGGGCAGGGGCTCGCGGCTCCAGGTCCGTGTCGAGTTTCTTCGTAGAGGTCCGGCGTCCGGGGTCCGGTGTCGCGTCGTCCGCGGATCCACCGCGACGCCCCATCCCCCGCGTCCAACGCGGCCCTGCCACTGACACCGACCCTGTCACTGTCTCTGAACCTGTCCTCTGAACCTGTTCCTGAATGTGTCCAAGTGCTCGCGGGTCCAGGTCCGTGTCGAGTTTCTTCGCAGGTCTGGATGGAGGACCGGAGGGGCGGACCCCGGCGCGACGGGAGTGGCGGGCCTATGGGCACCAGCCGGGAGGGGGAACGGAGAAGCGGCGGTCCGCGGGGTTGGACGGGAAGGGGTTCGCGGTCTTGCGCAGGCAGGTGTCCGAGGGGCATCCGTCCACGGGCACGCCCATCGCGATGAGCCCGTCCCGGTCGTTGTACCAGATCGCGAACAGGGCGCTCGGGGTGCGGGGATCGGCCCTGCGGAAGGTGGTCTCGGTGACGCGCGAGTCGCGCGCCTCGCCGAACTCGGTCCCCAGGCCGGGGCGGGACTCGGACTCGACCCGGTCGGCCGCGACCCCGCTCTCCGCGCCTACCCCGCCGAGCCGGCCCGCGGAGGACTCCCTGGCGGGTGGCGGGGTGGCCGACGCGGCCGGTGCGGGCGCGGACTTCCGAGACCTCGGGCCCCCGGCGCGGTCATCGAGGTCGGCCCCCCCGCGGGCCTCCGGACGGATGATCGCGGGCCGGCGGACCACGGGCCGCCTCTCGGCGAAGAAGGCGACCCCGATCACGCCCACGTTGCGGTCGTCGCCCTGTTTCGCCGCGTACGAGTCCTCGACCGCGGCGAACCGGAACGCGGCCACGCGGCCCATGTCCAGGCGGAAGCCCTCGATGTCGTAGGTCTGCCAGGGCCCGAGCACGTAGCCGCG
The DNA here is from genome assembly GCA_020722625.1 of Anaeromyxobacter dehalogenans. Lineage (GTDB taxonomy): Bacteria > Myxococcota_A > UBA9042 > DTJE01 > DTJE01 > DYKK01. Next base: position 3,327 of record DYKK01000293.1, on the reverse strand, counting down.
CTTGTTCACGTAGTCCGCCTTGCGGCCGTCAATCGCATCGAGCCCGTCCACGGAGGCCACGACCTCGACCCGGCGGCCCGTGCGATTGCGCACCCGGATCGCATAGCGGTCCCCCTTCGAGCCCATGACGTAGAACCTGCCCCCGTGCAGGTACTCGCGCGCGGGGACCCCGTTCACGAGGACCTCGACCTCGTAGCGCGAGTCCCCGGTCGGGGACGAGAAGGCGAGCGCGTCGCCTCCCCAGACGATCAGGCCCGGCATCAGGACGGCATGGATCCATCGGAAACGACGACTCATGGCGACCTCCCAGTCAAAGACAGCGGGACAGACGGAGGTCGCGCAAGAAAGATCGACAAGACGTCAGCGAGGACCCGCGCCCGCGAGGAGCCGGTCCTCCGGGGGCGCCTCGCCCACGGACGGCGGGCTCGCCTCGCCTTCTGGGGTCGCGCGGGACCCGCCGAGCCGGTCCCGGGCCGACGCGAGCACGGCCGCGACCCGCCTCAGGGCCGTGCCCGGGTCCACGGCCTCCTCGCGCACGAGCGCGACGACCTTCTCCTCGAGGAGGTTCAGTGCCCGAAGCCAGTCGAGGGGCGAATGTCCCTCTCGCCGGCCCTCCTCGGCCAGGCGCGCGATGAACTCGCCCAGGGCCTGGGCCTCCGCGCACACCGCCCGCAGGAAGGCGTCCACCAGGCGGGCGCTCCGGTCCAGGACGACCGATTCCTCGAGCAGGCGGCAGCGCCTGCGACCGGGCGGGTCCCGGAGTCCCTCGACCAGGAAGGCCTGGATCGCGGCCCGCCGCCGATTCAGCAACGCGATCACCTCGCAGGGGGTCTGCATGGTCGCCCTCACGGAAGCAGTTTCCTCTCGCGCGCGGCGTACTCGAGTTCCGCGCGGTGGTCCGGGTGCGCGACGCTGATGAGGGCCTCGGCCCGCTCGCGCAGGTTCTTCCCGAACAGGTTGACCGCGCCATACTCGGTCACGACCCAGTGCACGTCCGCGCGGCTCGTGACCACCCCCGCGCCGGGCTTCAACATCGGCACGATGCGCGAGGTCCGGCCGCCCTGGGCCGTGGCCGGCAAGGCGATCACCGGCCGCCCCCCCTTGGACCGCGCGGCCCCGCGGATGAAGTCCACCTGCCCCCCGAACCCCGAAAAGATGTAAGACCCGATCGAGTCCGAGCAGACCTGGCCCGTCAGGTCCACCTCGATGGCCGAGTTCACCGCGACCAGGTTGTCGTTCTGGCTGACGATGAACGGGTCGTTGACGTACTCGGCCGGGTGGGCCTCGATGAGGGGGTTGTTGTCGAGGAACTCGTAGAGGGTGTGGCTCCCCAGGGCGAAGGTGATGATGACCTTGCCGGGGTGCAGGGTCTTGCGCAGGCCCGTGACGACCCCGCGCTCGATGGCGCGCATGGCCCCGTCCGAGATCATCTCGGTGTGGATGCCCAGGTCCAGCCGCCCCTCCATCGCCTCGAACACGGAGTCCGGGATGCCGCCGATCCCCATCTGGAGCGTGGCGCCGGGTTCGATCAGGCAAAGGACGTGGCCGGCAATCGCCCGCTCCACGTCGGTCGGGGGTTTCGTGTCGCGCACGGGGAGGGCCTCGGTGTGCTCGACGATGGCGTCCACGCGGCCCACGTGCAGGAAGCAGTCCCCGAGGACCCGGGGCATCTGCTCATTGACCTGGACGATGACCTTCTTCGCGGCGCGCACCGCGGCCATGGAGGCCAGGACCTCGACGCCCAGGCTCATGAACCCGTGCTCGTCCGGGGGGGACACCATGACCATCGCGACGTCCAGGGGCACGATGCCCTCGGTGAACAGGCGCGGGATCAGGTGCAGGAAGACGGGTACGTAGTCCGCGCGGCCGTCGTTGACCGCGGCGCGGTCCGCAGGCCCCACGAACAGGGAGTTGTGGCGGAAGTGGCCGGCCATGTCGGGCCCGGACAGGGGGTCGTCCCCGAGCAGCAGGACGTGGTTCAACTGGACGTCCCGCAACTCGTCGCGGCGCGCGGCCAGGGCGCGCACCAGGGCCCACGGGATCGCGGCGTTCCCGCCGTAATAGACCCGGTCGCCGCTCTTCACGACCTTCACCGCCTCCTCGGCGGTCTTCAGTTTGGACGAATAGTCCTTCAGCCAGTTCATGCCGGCCTCCCGAGCACGTCGTCGAGGGGCGTCACGGAGACCTGGAGGGCCTCCCCGACCGCGGCGTTGACCATGCGCCCCCGATACAGATAGACCCCGGCCGCGAGCCCCGGGTCGTCGCGCAACGCCTGTTCGAGCCCCTTCTTCCCGTGGGCCAACAGGTACGGGAGCACCACGTTCGCCAGGGCGCGCGAGGCCGTTCGCGGGATGCTCGCGGTCATGTTGGGCACGCAGTAGTGCACGACCCCGTGCTGGAGGAAGGTCGGGTGGTCCGGGGTGGTGGGGCGGCTCGTGGCCACGCAGCCGCCCTGGTCAATGGAGAGGTCCAGGACGACGGCCCCGGGCTTCATGCTCCGGACCATGTCCTCGGTCACGACCTGCGGGGCGCGGGCCCCCGGGACCAGGACCGCTCCGATCAGGACATCCGTGATGCTGACGTATTGCTGAAGACGTTCCGGGCCGCCCGCGAGGACCGTGACCACCCCGCGGCCGAGTTCCCTCGTCAACTGGCGCAGCCGGTCCAGGTCCGCACCCACCACGATCACGTGCGCCCCGCACGCCGCGGCCTGTCGCGCCGCCGAGGACCCGGCGGTCCCCGCGCCCAGGACCAGGACCGTGGCGGGGGGGATGCCGGGGACCGCGCCCAGGAGCACGCCCCGCCCCCCCTGCTCCGTGGCCAGGTAGTACGCGGCCAGGTGGACCGCCATCTGTCCGGCCATCTCACTGAACGGGACCAGGATGGGGAGGCCTCCGTCCTGGTCACGGATGACCTCGTATCCGATCAGGGTCACCTCCTTTTCCATGGCGCGAAGCACGGTCTCCTTGGGTACGACCGCGAGGTGATGGAACGCGCACACCACCTGCCTCTGCTTCAGGAGGTCCACCTCCTCGCGCGTCAGTTTCGCGACCTTGCAGACAAAGTCCGCGCGCTGATAGACCTCTTCCGTCCGATAGACGATGCGGGCTCCCGCCCTCTCGTAGTCCTGGTCGGTGAAGTGGGCCGTGACCCCGGCCCCCTTCTCGACGAAGACCGTGTGGCCCTGGGAGACCAGTTGCCGGACCGCGTAAGGGCTCAGCCCGACGCGGTGCTCGTGGCGGTCCTTTTCCTTCGGGACTCCGATCTGCATCACCCCACCTCCTCCGGTCCGTTCGCCTCGGGACCGGACGCCCAACCGACCCGGCC
>DYKK01000292.1 GCA_020722625.1 Anaeromyxobacter dehalogenans | reverse complement strand
ATCCAGTTCCCGCGCCATCCGCAGAAAGGCCCTCCGGTCGAGCGGCGCCGGGAGCGGCAGGTCGTCGGGGAGCGGCCCGGCCAGGGCCCGGGCCAGGGCCTGGAAGCGCCGGGCCGGTTCGGAGTCGGGGTCCGTCTCGAAGACCGTGCGCCGGACGCGCTCGGCCTGCTTCACACGGGGGTCCCATTCGATGAAGCCCAGGACCCGTGCGTGGACCTCGCCGGCGAAGCGCTCCAGCGAGGAGCGAATCTGATCGTCCAGGACCTTCACATTGTAAATGATTCCCGCGAGATGCACCCCCTCGTCCACGTGATGCAGGACCACGCGGGCGATGTTGTTGGCCGCGTACAGGGCCATCAGTTCCCCGGAGGCCACGATCACGACCCGGTCCCCCATCCCGTACCGGATCGGGGCCACGAACCCCCCGCACACCAGGTCGCCCAGGACGTCGAAGATGAGCACGTCGTACGGCCACGTCTCGACCCGATGGATGTCCAGGAAATCGAACAGGGTGGCGACGCCGCGGCCCGCGCACCCGAGCCCGGGCTCCGGGCCGCCCGTCTCGATCGTGTCGATGCCCGCCTTCCCGTGGACGATCAGGTCGGCCGGGGTCCGGCGGTGCAGGGTCCCGTCCTCGATGAAGTCCACCAGGGTCGGGAAGTCCTCGCGCTCGGTCAGGCGCAGCGACGAATCCATCTTGGGGTCGCACCCCACGTGGAGCACGCGGCGGCCCTCCAGCGCGTACGCCATCGAGAGGTGGGCCGCGATCGTGGACTTCCCGATCCCGCCCTTCCCGTACAGCACGACCTTGAGGGGACTCGCGCTCAGGACGACACCTCCCGGCCCGGGTCCCCGGAGTCCGCGCCGCCCCCGAGCGGCGTGCCCGCGGTCCTCGTCTCGGCCATCTGGCACGCCTCCGCCAGGCGATCGACCCACCACCGCACGCCCTCCAGTCCCAGGTACGGCGCGGGACGGATCGGGTGCGTCACGTAGTTCGGGTATCCGAAGGGGACCCAGGTCGCCCGTCGCGGCCTGTGCGGGAACAGGCTCGGGGCCACCACGACGTCCACGTCGAGGTCCCCGTCCACCTCGAGCCCGTCCGCCGGCCACTCCGGCAGGGTCGGCTCGAAACGCGCGCCCGCGTCGCGAAGCCTCGACAGGGTCTCCGGCTCGACCTCGTCGGCCGCAGCCATCACCGTGACGCCCGCGGCCACCATCCCGAGTTCGCCCAGGAGGTCCACCAGCCCGGCGGCCACGAGGGGGTCCCCCATGACCCAGACGCGCCGTCCGGCGAGGTACCGAAAGACGGGGTCGCGGACCTCCGGGATCAGGACCCCCATCTCGCGGTCCCAGAAGCGATCCAGGTCCTCCTCGCGGCCCGCGGCCCGTGCCACGCACTGAAGCCACTCGTGGGTCGCCCGGAGCCCGACCGGGAGGGGGGCCTCGATCAGCGGAAGCCCCAGGCGCCCGGCCAGGCGTCTCGCGGCCTCGCGCGCGTATGGAAGCGATACGATCCACCGGGCGCGCGCCGCGGACCCCAGGCCGGCCGCCGGACCTCCGTCCGGCCAGACACAGCAGGCGCGAAGCCCCAGGCCGTCAAGCAGGCGAGCCACCTCGCGCCGGTTGCCCTCGACGTCCCCCGCGCGCCGGTCGAAGAAGTGGCCCACGACGGCCACGCCGTCGGCCTCCGGCGCGGGCTCGGGGAGCGGCGCCAGCGAGGCGACCCGCTCCAGGACCGCCGCGTACCCCTGGAGCCAGCCCGCCGCCAGAGACCTGGCCTCCAGCAGGGCGATCGGAGCGCCGCCGGACGCCTCGGCCTGCCTCCGATAGCGCTCGAGCGGCGCGGCCAGGACCTGGTGGAAGTCCATGGAGGTCAGCAGCACCAGCCCCGTGTCGGGCAGCGCGGCCGTCTCGGAGAGGGCCTGCACGATGTCATGCCCCCGGTCCACGGCGACCCGGTAGGCGACGTTCTGGTTCAGGTGGAGGTCCGTGTGCCCGATGCGCCCGACCCCCGAGGCCGACACGAGGCCGGAGGCCGGGTCGTGGGCCATGTGCATCTCGGCCTTCTGCACCACGCAGTACGGGCCGTCCACGACCAGGCGCAGGTCGGAAACGGCCCCGGCCGCGATGTACGCGCCGTTCAGGTAGGGCAAGGTCTGGCGGAGGCCCCGGCCGCTCACGCACCGCCTCCCGCCAGCCAGCGCTCAAAGCCCGCCAGGGGTCGGACCTCGCACCGTCCCGCCAGCCGCTCCGCGGTGCGGAAGAACCCCTCGACCCCCATCTCGACATCGGCCTCGGAGAAGACGGTCCGACCCGCGGCCGTCACCCTCGGGTCCGCGGTGATGTTCGAGAACACCGCTCCCCCGCCCGGCTCCCGGAGGGCCTCGGTCAGTTCGCGGGGCGAGCCGAACGGGACCAGGTCCACCCGCCCTCCCCACCCGCGGGCCTCGAATTCCTGCACGACATCCCGGTATGCCTCCGGGTCTCCGTGGACCGCGAACCGCAACCCGAACCCCATCTCGACGAGGACATCGAGCAGCGAGTAGGCGTACATCGGCCGCGTGTCCAGGAGCAGTCCGAGGTCCTCGCGGTCGGCCACGAAGACGAGCCGGTGCCGGCCGGTCCTCGCGCGCAGGCGTTGAAGCCTCGATCGAAGCGATTCGTCGTTCTCCATCGCGGCGACCCGAGCGACCATCCCCGGGGCCGCCTGCGCGACGACCTGGCGGAGCCACTCGAATGTCCCCCGGACCCCCACCGGCGACGGGGGCCGCAAGAGGACCACGGGCAGTTCCGAGAAGGCGAGTTCCGAGAGGTCGCGCAGGGCCGACTGGTTCGCCCAGGCGAAGACGCGCGCCCTGGCGACCCGCGCGAAGACGTCGTATCCGACGTCCGGCAGGACCACCCCCATCGGGTGCAGGCCCGCCCGGGCGGCCAGGTCCAGGAGGTCCCGGTTCTCGCGCGGGGAGCCGCCGCCCACGATCGCGAACCCGAGCGGGTCCCGGGCCGCGGAAGCGGGCGCGACCTCCATCAGCCGGTCCCGGATCAGGGCCGCGGTGTATCCCTGGAAGTCGTTGGTGTTCCCGACCCAGTAGAAGCGACACGGCGATGTCCTCGACAGGCGGCGCATGGCCGGGACCGGGTTGTCCCCGATCACGTTGGGCAGGCACCCCGACACCACGACGACCGAGCGGCCTCCGGGTCGGGTCGCGGTCGCCTCGAGGGCCGCCTCCAGGGCGTCCATCGTCCGCCCCCGGACCACGTCCGCCTCCCGGAGGTCCGTGACCTCCACGCGCGCGCGCTGCCAGAACTCGCCGACGCGCGTGCCCCGGCGCGTGTGCCAGAAGGCCGAATCCGCGGGCAACCACGGGGGCTCGTTCTGGACGCACTCGAGGGACTCGTGCACCACGAGGGCGTCTTCCGGTCCCAGGCGGAAGAGGTTGACGATGCACCGGCTCGCCGGGTACAGGAACCTCCGCCATCGCCACTCCGCGTTCCACCGGCGGATGAACGCCTCGTGACGCGCCCGGGCGTGCAGCGGGTCCACCCCGTCCGCCACCGGCGCGGCGGATTCCGCGCACCCCGGGGCCGCCGGGACCGCGTCCGGGGTCTCGGGGACCACGAGCGGCGGGTCGCGCGCCAGGGCCCGCCCGACCGCGAACCCGATCAGGCGTTCGACCTGGTGGTCGGCACGGCGCCTCTGGTCGGGCGTCCGCGTGTCCTCGACCACGACGAACGACAGGTCGCCCCGCCGGAAGCGCGCCTTCGAGGGGGGGGCGACCAGGGCGACGACCACCGCCGGAGAACCCCCGTCCCCCTCGAACCGAAACACCAGGCGGTGCGCGTCCGGCTGCTCGAACGCGACCGCGAGGAACGGACCCCATCGGGTCTCGCCGGGCCTCACCTGGCGGCGCAGGAGGTCCCCGAGACCTTCGGGCGTGAACGGCACGGGGTCGTCCGGACCCGGTCCCACGCGCAGGAACACGGGGTCGTCCCGGGCGACCAGCGAGGCGAGCGATGCCGCGACCTCCCGGACGACCGCGGGCGGCGCCTCGTCCGACCAGACCGCGCCGACCACGCCCGCATGGACGACGGTCGGCCTGTCCCCGGAGGCCGGCCCGGGACTCCAGCGAACCCGGACGACCCCTCGCGCGTCGTCCGCGGGCACCAGCGGGAACGTCATCGTCCCGTCGCGCTCCAGGACGGGCGTCCGCGCGCGCAGACCCCGAACGGCCACCCGGGTCCGAAGCCACTGAAGAAACGCGATCGGTTGCGCCGGCTCCCGGGTCTCCATCCCGTCCTCCGACCAGGGGGCACGCCTCGGCCCCAAAGGGGTTCTGCTCGCGGCCCGACACCCCCCGTCGAGGCAATATCACGGGGAGCGGACGTCAAGTCAAGGTCGCGGC
>DYKK01000291.1 GCA_020722625.1 Anaeromyxobacter dehalogenans | reverse complement strand
CGTCGCGTAGCGACCAACCCCCTCGATGTTGGGGCCGCGAATTCCAATTCGCGGCGCGTCGCGTGACGACCAATCCCGATTGCAAGGACAGCGCGGCTTGGAAGCCGCGCAGCCGGCGCGATTGCAAATCGCGCCTCCAGGGCGCGAAGGGGGAAGGGGCGCGTCGCGTAGCGACCAACCCCCTCGATGTTGGGGCCGCGAATTCCAATTCGCGGCCGGCACGAGACCGAGACAAATCAAGGTGTTCCGTCGTCCTTTCGAGACCGGAACGGCGGATCGTAGGCAACTTGCCCCGACGAAGAAACTCGACGCGAGCCTGGAGCCGCGGGTACTTGGAGAAGTTCAGGAACAGGGTCAGAGGGCAGGTTCAGAGACAGTGACAGTGTCAGTGTCACGTTGGTCGCGATGGGGGGAGCCATGACGGCGGATCGTGGCGGACCACTCTCACACCCCGGACGTTCTCGGTCGTGCATAATACGCCGGACTTCGCGCGGGGCCTTTCGGCGGTGCGGAAGGAGATCGAGTCCCTGCTGTCGCGATGGACCCCCGGGCTGCGAGAGGGACCGGTCCGCCTGACGGTCGCGGTGCCGGAGCACGCGGGCGTGCTCGCGGCGCTCCTCGCAGCCGGGGGGGCGGCCGGCGAAGGGGACACCTCGGTCTTTCTGCTGGCCCCGTCCGCCTCGCTGCGTGACCGCGCCGCGTCGGTGATGGGGTGGCTCCTCGCGCACGGGCCGGTCCCGAGGGTCACACCGCAGTGGCCGGCCGTCACGGGTTCCCCGTACGACGAGGTCGTCGAGAGCCCGTTCGTCACGGGCGGCCGCCTGGGAGCGCTCGGGACCCTGGCCCTGGGCGAGACCCCGTTCCTGTTCGCCATGGACGCCTCGAGCGCGGCGGGCCGGGTCCTCCCGTTCGATGGCTTCGCCGAGGCCTGCACCCGGATCGAGGTCGGGCGGGAGACGGACCTGACGGGGCTGCTGCGCCTCCTCGCCGCCGCGGGATACCGGCGCAGTCAGACGGTGGCCGAGGTGGGGGAGTTCGCGGTGCGGGGGGGCATCCTCGACCTGTTCTCGCCGGGCGCGGAGGACCCGGTCCGCATCGAGATGGACGGGGACGAGGTCGCCTCGATCAAGGCATTCGACCCTGCGACGCAGAGGGCGGTCCGGCCCCTGGCCTCGGCCTGGGTTTTCCCGGCGTGGGAGGTCCCGGCCGACCCGGACGCGCTGCGGGCGTCGTTGTTGCGGCTCCAGGACCTCGCGGCCGCGCGGGGCGTCCCCATGCGCGAGGTGGCGCGCATCGAGGCCTCGATCCAGGAAGACCGTCCACCCCCGGGCTTCGCGGGGATGCTGGGGTCGTGGCACGGGAGGCTCGACCTCGTGTGGGAGTATGTCCCCGAGGAGGCCCTGGTGGTGGTCCTCGACCCGGCGGCGTGCGTGGCCGAGGCGGAGGCGGCGTTCCAGGCCCTGGGGGAGGAGTTCGCGCGGGTCGGTCCCCGGCTGTGCGACGAGCCCGGGGCCTTGCGCGCGAACGGGGAGGAGATGATCGCCCCCCTCCTGGCGAGGCCGGGCACCCTCCTCGTGGAGACGGGCGGCGAGGAGCCGGTCCTGGGGGCCTCGGACCTCCCCGTGACGGACCTGGCCCTCGCCACGTCCACGGACCTCCCCGTCCAGGACCGGGTGGCGGCCGTGTGCGGCCTGGCGCGGGCCGTGTTGGCCCGCGGGGACCGGGTGGTGATCCCGTGCCCGACCGAGGCGGAGGCGCGTCGCGCCGGGGACATCCTCGCGTCGCAAGGGCTCGCGCCTTCCCGGGCGGTCCGCAACGCGATGGCCGAGGTCTTCCGGCCGGAGCCGGGCGTGCGCGTGGGGGTGGGCCGGGTCCGGACGCCGTTCCACGTCGAGGCCCTGGGCCTCGTCGTGATCCCGTCCGAGGCGGTGTTCGGGGTCAAGGACGTGGCGGGGCTGCGGCGGGATCGGGGCCGGTCCGCGGCGGAGTGGCTGCGGGAATACCGGGACCTGGAGCCCGGCAGCCTTGTCATCCACCGCGACCACGGCCTGGCGAGGTTCGCGGGCCTCGAGGAGGTCCGGGTGGGCGGCGGCGCGGTGTCCGAGTGCCTGGTCCTGACGTACCAGGGCGGAGACCGCCTGCTGGTCCCGGTGGACCGCGTCCACCTGCTCGAACGCTACGTGGCGCCCCCGGAGGGGCCGTCCCGGCCGCTGGACCGGCTCGGGGGTGCGGTCTGGCGCCGGCGCAAGTCGTCGGCGCGGCGCGCGGCCCGCGAGATCGCGGAAAAACTGAAGGCGATCTATGCCCGGAGGCTCGCGGGCCGGGCCCATGCCTTCGACCCGCCGGGCGCGGACTTCCGGGAGTTCGAGGCCACGTTCCCCTACGAGACCACGTCGGACCAGGACCGGGCCATCGAGGAGGTCCTGTCGGACCTGACGCGCGACCGGCCCATGGACCGGCTGGTCTGCGGGGACGTGGGGTTCGGCAAGACCGAGGTGGCGGTCCGGGCCGCCTATCTCGCGGCCATGGCGGGCAAGCAGGTCGCGGTCCTGGTCCCGACGACCCTCCTCGCGGAGCAGCACCGGATGACGTTCGCGGCCCGCCTGAACCGGACCCCGGTCGTCGTGGAGTCGCTGTCGCGCTTCAAGAGCGCGGCGGAGGTCCGCCGGGTTCTCCGGGACCTTCAGGCCGGGCGCATTGACATCGTGATCGGGACGCACCGGCTCCTGTCCTCGGACGTGGCCTTCCGGGACCTGGGGCTCCTGATCGTGGACGAGGAGCACCGATTCGGGGTCTCGCACAAGGAGCGGCTGCGCGAGCTCGCGTCCACGGTCCACACCCTGACCCTGTCCGCGACCCCGATCCCGCGGACCCTGCACATGGCCCTGTCCGGCATCCGGGAACTCTCGGTGATCGCGACGCCGCCGCGCGACCGCCTGTCGGTCAAGACCGTGGTGGCCCGCGAGTCGCGGGACCTGGTGCGGGCCGCGATCCTGCGCGAGGTCCGCCGCGGGGGGCAGGTCTTCTTCGTCCACAACCGGGTCGAGGACATCTACGACGTGGCGTCCGAGGTGTCGGCCACGGTCCCGGAGGCGCGGGTGACCGTGGCCCACGGCCAGATGTCCACGCCGGACCTGGAGGGGGTGATGACGGCCTTCCTGCGCGGGGACAAGGACGTCCTGGTCTGCACCACCATCGTGCAGTCGGGGCTCGACATCGCGACCGCGAACACCATGCTGATCCACGAGGCGGCGTCGCTCGGGCTCGCGGACCTGTACCAGTTGCGGGGCCGGGTCGGGCGCGGGGCGGAGCAGGCGTGGTGCTACCTCCTGGTGGACGACCCCGCGAACCTGTCCGGGGAGGCGCGGCGGCGCATCGAGGCGATCGAGCGCTTCAGCGAACTCGCGAGCGGCTTTCACATCGCGGCCCTGGACCTGGAGATCCGCGGGGCCGGGACCCTGCTCGGGGCGGAGCAGTCGGGGCACCTGAGCGCGGTGGGGCACGACCTGTTCCTCGAGATGGTCCACGACGCGGTGCGCGAGGTGACGGGGCAGGAGGTCGAGGAGCGGCTGGACCCGGAGGTCCGCGTCCCCGTCGAGGCGCGGTTCCCGGCCTCGTACATCGCGGACGAGGCGACGCGCCTGCGCCTGTACCGGCGCCTGGCCGGGGCCCGGGACCTCTCGGAGGTGGCGTCGCTGGCCTCCGAGGTGCGCGACCGCTTCGGGCCGCTTCCCGGGCCGGCCCTCGACCTGCTGGCCCTCCTGCGGGTCAAGGTCCTCGCGCGGGACCTGGGCCTCGCCGCGGTGGTGGCGCGGGACGGGAGGGTCGAGGTCTCGGTCGCGAGCGGGCATGAGGAGGCCCTGGCCGCCGTCGAGCAGGCCTCCGCGTCCCTGGGCCTGCGCGCGGTCCCCCGCCCCGCCCCGGACCGCGTGGCGGTTCGCCTTCCCGGCCACGAGTCTCCGCTCGCCGCAATCGAGGCGACGCTGCTACGGGCGAGGACGACGCTCGAATCGCAGCCCGGGTAGCCGAATCCCGCCGGTTCACCGCGCGTCCCGGGCCAGCCGGATCCCCACGCGGGTGCTGCGGTGGCCCGGGGGATAGTCGTCGCGGAACGTGGTGCGGACCCCGTCGGGCCCGGCGTACCAGGACCCTCCGCGTACGACCCGGCCGTGGGTGCCGGGTCCCTCCCACGGCCGGCCGTTGGACGGCGCTCCCTCGTAGGTCTTGTGGAACACGTCCTGAAGCCACTCGGCCACGTTCCCGCTCCTGTCGCAGAGGCCGTCCGCGGTGCGACCGTCGGGTCGCGAGCACACGGACCACGCCGCGCTGCGGCCGCACCCGTTCCGGCCGTCGTCCATCACGGCCATCGAGCAGTCGGGCTTCTCGTTTCCCCAGGCGTACGCCCGGTCGCGTCCGCCGC
>DYKK01000290.1 GCA_020722625.1 Anaeromyxobacter dehalogenans | reverse complement strand
CACGTGGCACGCCGTCATGGCTTCGCCCATCGCGACCAACGTGACACTGACACTGACACTGTCACTGTCTTCGGAACCTGCCCTCTGAACCTGTTCCTGAACTTGTCCAAGTGCCCGCGGCTCCAGGTTCGCGTCGAGTTTCTTCGGAGTCGTTCGTCATGACGCGCGACGGCCGGGGCGTTCGGGCCCTGGACCTCGGCCCGGGGGAGTTCTTCACCCCGGCGCGGGAGCGACCCATCAACCCGGTCGTTCGCGCTCGGCCCGACCGGCCGTGACCACGCAATCCAGGGCCCCCCGGCCGAGCCAGAGGTCCAGGGCGTCCCCGACCCCCACCTGGTCGTGGCGCGAGATCACCTGCCCGTCCGGGGTGCGGGCCAGGGCGTAGCCCCGTTCGAGCGGCGCAAATGGGTCGAGCGGGCGCAGGCGCAGGGCCAGGGACTCGATCCGATGGCGGGGCGGTTCCAGGAGGCGGCGTCCCACCCCCCCGAGGCGCTGTGCCGCCTGGTCCAGGTGGCGTCGCTCCTCGCGCAGCGTTCTCGCGGGGTGCCGGGCGCGCAGTCGGGCCTCGAGGAGCGCGAGGGCATGGCCCGGAGCGGTCAGGAGCCTCGCCCCCGCCCGGCGGAGGCGGGCGTCCACCTCGTCCAGACGGCGCCCGGCGAGGTCCATCGTCCTCGAGAACGCGTCCCGGATCCGTCCCTCCAGGTCGGTCAGGTTCGCCCGGATCTCGGCGATGTCCGGGACCACCCGCTCCCCGGCCGCGGTCGGCGTGACCGCGCACACGTCCGCCGCATCGTCGCTCAGGACGTGATCGCTCGTGTGCCCGACCGCCGAGATCACGGGGACGCGCGAGGCGGCCACCGCGCGGACCACGGCCTCCTCGTTGAAGGCCCACAGGTCCTCCATCGCCCCCCCGCCCCGCCCCACGATGATCACGTCCACGTCCGGAACGCGGTTCAGGGCCTCGATTCCGGCCGCGATGGCCTGGGCCGCCCCCTCCCCCTGGACCAGGGACGGGGCGACCAGGAGGCGCGCCGGGAACCGGGCGAGGACCGTGCGCACGATGTCCCGGATCGCGGCCCCCTGGAGGGACGTGACCACCCCGATCCGCCGGGGCCAGTACGGCAGGGGGCGCTTGCGTCCCGGATCGAACAGCCCCTCCGCGGCCAGGCGCCGCTTGAGTTCCTCGAGACGCCGGAGGAGGTCCCCCGCGCCGGCCTCGCGGATCGCCTGGACCACCAGTTGATAACGGCTGCCCCCGCTCCCGGCCCAGGACGAGATGCGCCCGGTGGCCACGACGCGCTTTCCGTTTTCGATCGTGAGACTGCGCGCGGCCCGGGTGAACCGGTAGAGGACACAATCCAGGGTCAGGGTCTGACTGCTTTCAGCGGCCCGCTCGGCCAGCGAGAAGTAGGCGTGCCCGGACCCCGCGACCTTGAATCCCGTGACCTCCCCCTCGACCGACACGCGGGGGAAGGTGCCTTCGAGGACCTCCTTGACGAGGGCCGAGACCTCGGCCACGGTCATCACCCGGTCCTCGAACGGGTCCACGTCTTTCACATCAAGACCATCCTGTTGTGAATATCAGGAACGACACCTATCAGAACGTCCAGACCGCCGCGACCCCGGTCGGGGTGGGCACGACCGCGGCGCCCGCGTCCGGGGCCGTGAAGTACAGGACCAGTCCGGCCGCCACCGCCGCGGCCCCGACCCCCCACAGTCCGTACGCCGCGTAGCCCTTCTTGCGCGCCCCGCTGACCTTCGAGTCGTACGCGGCCTGGTCGGTCAGGCCGCCGGCGTCCTGCATCTCCTTGTACGCGACCCCGTACAGCACGGACCCCGTGACCACCAGGGCCGCGCCGCCCCCGATCGCGACCCAGGCCCAGGTCTTGCGCGCGGACGACGGCGCCGGAGACGGCTCTTCCTGGACCGGGGCGGGCGTCTCGGGCGGGGGCGCGGTCACCACCTCGCGGGCGAGCGGCACCAGGTCCGCGTGGACCACGAGCGATTCGCCCGGACCCAACACCACTCGCTGCTCGAAGGGGTCGAACCCCTCGGCCTCGGCGCGGACCACGTGGCTCCCAGGGTCCAGGGAGGCCCGGGCCGGGGCCCCGCCCAGGTCCTGGTCGTCCACCCGCACCCGGCAGCCCGGGGTCTGGCTCAGGACCTCCAGGGCGGCCTTCTCGGCCACGAGCCGGATGGACACCTCGTTCATCACCCCGAGCCGCACCACGACCGGCGTGCGGGCCTCGGCGTACCCGGGGGCGCGAGCGATCACCGCGTAGGAGCCCGGCTGGACCCAGGCCGTGGGCCGGGTCAGCCGGCGCGCGGGGGTCGCCTCGTCCAGCCACAGGTCCGCCGTGGTCGGCAGGACGGACACGACGAGTTTCCCGTGGGTCTTTCGCAACTCGACCTCGGCCTGGGCGATCAGGTCATCCGCCTCCCTCCGCTCCTCGTCCGTCCGGGCCTCGTCCCGGTAGCGCATCGCGTGGTCCCACGCCCCGGCCGGGTCGCGCATCCGCAAGAGCAGCAGTGCGGCGACGTTGTAAAGATAGGCGGGGTCCCGGGTCCTCTCGTACGCCTTCTTGAACCCCTCCACGGCCTGCGGATACCGCCGGTTGCGGGCGTCCCGCGTGGCCTGGTCCACGATCGCCTGAACCTCCGCGGAGGGGGCCTGGGCCGCGACCGTCCGCGGAGCGGCCGCCCAGGCAACCCCCACGACCACCGCAATCCGCAGGCCCATCCACGATCCGTTTCTCGTCATGCTCGTTCCTCCCGCGACGTCCCTCCTGACGCCCATCCCGCCTCGCGACCGTTCACCGCGTCCCCTTCAATCGGATCGTATCCTCGGCCGGGCGAATCCGGCCCGACTTCAGCAGGCGGTCCACCCCGGTGTCCACCCGCTTCCCCGGCCGGACCCTCGGCGTGAGTCGCGCGGGCGCCGGCCGGCCCGGCCGGGGCGCCTCGTCGGTCTTCCGCTCGACGGCGGGGGGGGCCGGCGGGGTCGCGACCGCGGGCGGGGGTGGCCCCGCGTCGCGGCTCGCCGGACCGGGATCCGGGGCCTCCGCGGTCGCCCGGGGCGTCGCCCCCGTCTCCAGGAAGGCGTCCCGGCCCCGGGCCTCTGCGGACGGCGATGCGGGCCGGGGCTCGGGGGGCCTGGGCGTCGTGTCCGGACCGGCCGTCATCAGCACCCATCCCCCGAGGGCCAGGGTCACGCCCGCGGCGGCCGCCAGGACCATGGCCCGGACCGGCAGGCGCCGGGGAGGCGCGGGTACGACCGCGGCGGGACGTTCCCGGAACGGCGTCGGTTCCAGCGTCGAGGCGGGCACCGCCTCCCGATCCTTCGCGGCCCGCACCACCTCGGTGGTCCGGCTCCGCACCACGACGGACGGCATGGGGATCGCGCTCTGGTCCTTCGCGGCCTCGGCGAGCAACGCCCGGACCTCGGACGCGCTCTTCGGGCGCACATCCACGTTCGAATCGAGCAGACTCGCGAGGAGCCGTTCCAGGCGTTCGGGGATGCGCACGTCCGGGTTCACGTGATAGACCGTCGGCGCGCGCTCCTGGACCTTCTTGAGGGCCATGGCCAGCGGGGTCTCGGCCTCGAATGGCGGCTTCCCCGCGAGCATCTCGAACAGGAGGACCCCGACGGAGTACAGGTCGCTGCGGGCGTCCAGTTCCCGGGCCTGGGCCTGCTCCGGGCTCATGTAGGCCGGGGTCCCGAAGGCCATGCCCGTCGCGGTCAGCGACGGGCCTCCGGGTTCCCGCATCTTCGCGATCCCGAAGTCCAGGACCTTGACGAAGTCCTCGCCTCCGCGCGTGTCCAGCAGGAACACGTTGTCCGGCTTGAGGTCGCGGTGGAGGATCCCGTTCGCGTGCGCCTCGTCCAGCGAATCGAGGACCTGGTCGGCGATCCGGATCGCGCGGGCGGGTTCCATCGGCCCGCCGAGGTCGTGCAGGGTCTTCGCCAGGGAACGCCCGCGCAGCAACTCCATCGCGATGTAGAGCATCCCGTCCCGGGTCTGCCCGAAGTCGAAGACCGTGATCGTGTGGGGATTGTTCAGTTTGCTCGCGGCCCGGGCCTCCCGGAAGAAGCGCCGGACCGCCTGCTCGTCCCCCGCGGTCTCGGGCCGCATCAGTTTCAGGGCCACGTCCCGGTCCATCGAGTGCTGATGGGCGCGATAGACCGCCCCCATCCCCCCGAGGCCCAGGACCTCCGTCAGCGTGAACCGGTCGTCCACCGTGGTGCCGACCAGGTCCTCCTCGCGGCGGACGAGGAAGGTCGGGGACCCGTCGTCCGGGCAGTGCTCGACCTGCGTGTCGAAACGGCGACCGCACGTGGGACAGACCCTGGGCATGGCTTCCAACCCCTGACGAGAAACATTAGCGCCTCGGGCGTGAATCCGTCAATTCCGTGAGGCGGTCCC
>DYKK01000289.1 GCA_020722625.1 Anaeromyxobacter dehalogenans | reverse complement strand
CCGAACTGCGAGAAGTTCGACGCCAAGGCCGGCTACCGGACCGAAAACGCCGTCACCTTCAACCGCCCCCTCGAGCCCTCCGAGCAGGTGGAAATCATCTATCTGACAGAACCGTTCTACGGCGAGTGATCCCGACCGCGGTCGCCGTCCCGGCCAACGGGGTTTCCAGGGAGGCACCCAAGGATGAAGACCGCTCGAAGCATTCGACCCCTATGGGTCGTGACCCTGGCCTTGGCGGGTCTTCCGGTCGCGGCCCAGACCCCGACCCCTCCCCCGGCCTCGAAAGGGCCGTCCTCGAAGGACCTGTTCGAGGGCATCCACGTGGTCGTGGGTCCGTCGGCCCGGGCCCTGGACCCCATCGCGATCCTGGAGCCCCGCTGCCCGAAGGGGCAGGAGGCGTGCGCCGTCCTGGACAAGACCCTCGGGCGCGACCTCCTGATCTCCGGGTACTTCAAGGTCCTGGACCGGGCCTCGTTCCTCGCGCACCCCGCGGCCGAGACGCTGGTCGCCACCTCCTGGCCCGACTGGGCGAACGTCGGCGCGAAGTACCTGGTCAAGTGCGAGGTCACGCCGGGCAAGAGCGGCGCTGGAATCGAGTGCCGGCTGTTCCACGTGCCCGAGCGCAAGGCGATCCCGGTCAAGGGCCAGTCGCACGCAGGCGTGAAGGCGGATGCGGTGCGGGCCGCCGCCCACGCCTTCGCGAACGGCGTGATCGAGGCGGTCACCGGGGCCCCGGGCATCTTCGGGTCGCGGGTCGTCGTGTCGGTCAAGACCGGGGCGTTGGAGCGGGCGATCGTGGCGATGGAGATGGACGGGTCGGGCCGTCGGACCGTCGTGTCCAACGGTTCCTCCAACATGTTTCCGAGGTTCGCCCCGGGCGGAGGTATCCTCTACACGTCGTTCCTGCCCGGCTTCCCGCAACTCTACGTGGACGGGCGGCGCCTGACCCACGACGAGCGCGAATACCGGGGGGCGGCGTTCTCGCCGGACGGGCGGCGCCTTTGCGCCTCGGTGGACCTGGGCGGGCAGTCCGACCTGGTGCTCCTGGACCCGAAGACCGGCGCCGTCGCGAAGAACCTCACCAACAGCCCCTGGGACGAGGTCACGCCCTCGTGGTCCCCGGACGGGTCCCTCATCGCCTTCGTGTCGAACCGCGCGGGCAACCCCCAGGTCCACGTCATCGGGGCGGACGGCTCGGGGGAGCGGCGCGTGACCATGGCCGGCGCGTACAACACCTCGCCCCGCTTCGGGCCCAACGGGCGCATCGTCTTCGCCGGCATGGACGAGTTCCGCAGCGACCTCTTCGTCGTGGACCTTCAGGGGAACATCCAGCGGCTGACCCAGGACCAGGGGAACAACAAGGACCCAGCCTGGTCGCCCGACGGGCGTCACATCGCGTTCCTGTCGAGCCGGGACGGGGGCTGGAAGGTCTGGATCATGACCGAGGACGGCCGCTACCAGTTCCCGATCACGGACAGCGCCGCGGCCTACGCCACGCCGGATTGGGGCTGGTAGGGGATCCCGGCCTTTCGTTTCGCGCGCCGCCGAAAAAAAGGTTGCATTGTCCGGACCCTCCCAGTAATATCCGCGCCCGTGCCCTGTCGGCACCGATGGCGGTTCCTCTCTTGAGGGAGTGAGGTCATGAAAAGGGAACTCGTTCTGATGGCGGCGGTCGCGCTCGTCGCGGGCTGCAAGGAGACCCCGCAGAAGCCGCAAGCCCCCGCGGCCCCGAAGGAAAAGGTCGAGGTCGCCTTCCACGTCATGTCCCAGTGCCCCTTCGGGGTCCAGGTGGAGAACGCGATCAAGCCGGTCCTGGATCAACTGGGCCCGGCCGTGGACTTCAAACTCTTCTTCATCGGGGACGAGCCCTCACCGGGGCAACTCACCTCCATGCACGGGGACAGCGAGGTCAAGGGCGACCTGCTCCACGTGTGCGCGGCGAAGCACGACCCGGCCCATTACATGGGCCTGATCGTCTGCATGAACAAGAACCCGCGCGAGATCCCGGGGAACTTCGACGCCTGCGCGGCCGAGGCCAAGGTGGACGCGGCCCGCATCAAGGCGTGCGCGGAGGGCGACGAGGGCAAGAAACTGCTGTCCGAGTCGTTCGCGGCCTCGAAGCAGAAAGGGGCGCGCGGGTCGCCGACCATCTTCATCGCGGGCCAGAAGTACCAGGGCGGGCGCCAGAGCGACCAGTTCCTGCGCGGGATCTGCCAGGCATTCAAGACCGAGAAGCCCGAGCCCTGCAAGAACATCCCCGAGCCCAAGAAGATCGCCATCACGGTCCTGTCCGACAAGCGCTGCAAGGACTGCTTCCCGGACCGGATCCTCGGCCAGTTGAAGAACATGTTCCCCGGGCTGCAGCCGAAGTCCCTGGACTACGGCGACCCGGAGGGCAAGCAGTTGTACGAGCAGGTCCGGGGCCAGGGCATCACCATGCTGCCGGCCTTCCTGTTCGACCCCGTCGTGGCGGAGGACCCGGGTTACGCGCAGATCCAGCGGTTCATGAAGGACGCGGGGCCGTACAAGGCCCTCCAGATCGGGGCGAAGTTCGACCCGACGGCCGAGATCTGCGACAACCAGCAGGACGATGACGGCAACGGCCAGGCGGACTGCGACGACCCGGGCTGCAAGAACCAGATCGTCTGCCGGCCGGCCATCGAGAAGAACCTCCAGGTCTTCGTGATGAGCCAGTGCCCCTTCGGCGTCAAGGCCGAGAACGCGATGCGCGAAGTCCTGGACGCCTTCCAGGCGGACGGCCTTCACTTCGAGATCCATTTCATCGCGGACGAGACGGCCCCCGGGGAGTTCAAGTCCCTGCACGGCCCGGCCGAGGTCGAGGAGAACATCCGGCAACTCTGCGTGATGAAGTACTACCCGAAGAACTACAAGTACATGGACTACATCTGGTGCCGGAACGAGAACATCCGCGACGCGAACTGGCAGGAGTGCGCGAAGAAGGCCGGGATGGACGTCGCGAGGATCGAAAAGTGCGCAACCGGTGACGAGGGCAAGAAACTGCTCGCCGAGGACATCAAGATCGCGAGGGGTCTCGGCGTCGGCGCGAGCCCGACCTGGCTCGCGAACAACAAGTTCAAGTTCTCGGGCCTGGCCCCCGAGCAGATCAAGCAAAACGTCTGCTCGTACAACAAGGACCTCAAGGGCTGCTCCAAGACCCTGACCGCGGACGTCAAAGGGCCGAGCGGCGGCTGCGGCAAGTAGTCCCAACCCCACCCAGACAACGGCCTGATCCTTCGTAGTCATCACATCGGACAAGGTGCGCGGGCCAGACCACAGTCCGCCACCGCGATCTCGGCAGCACGGCGGAACACTTTGATCTGTCGCGGTCTCGTGACGGCCGCGACTCGAAGGTCGCGGCTCCAAGGTGGTGAATCGGTACGTGGTCGTTTTCAAGTAACTTCAAGGTCTTCCGGAAATTCATCGCGGAGTTCGGAAGAGGCGCGGGTTTGGCTTCGCCGACGCCTGGCGTTCCACTCGCGCCGGCTGCGCGGCCTCCGAGCCGCGCGCGGATGACGGCGAACCCGAGCGACGGACGCTTCGTGTTCGCGGCCCCAGATCCGGATGGACGGGCCCTGCAGGACGCTGCCGGGAATTCGCGTCAGGACGCGGTCGCGACCCCTTCCAGGGCGCGGACGTCGGGGATAAAGAAGCGCTTGCCTTCCCACGAGATCAGGCCGTCGCCCTTCAAGCGGTTGAGCGTGCGGATCGTGGTCTCGAGCGTGGTCCCCGTGATGTCGGCCAGGTCCTGCCGCGTGAGGGCCAGGTCCAGGATGACCCCCCGGCAGTCCCCGAGGATGCCGTACCGGTGGGCCAGGTTCGCGATGACCTTGCACAACCGCCCCTCGACCTTGTACACCGCGAGGGACGAGAGGTTCTCCATCAGTTCGCGGTAGCGCTGGCCCATCTCGCGCATGATGTTGCCGGCGACCACCGGCCACTCGGCCAGCATCTTGCGGAAGTGTTGGGCGGACATCTTCAGGACGATCCCGTCGGTCAGGGTCTTGGCCGAGGCCGCGTAGGGCTTCCCCTCGATCAGGGAGGCCGCGGTCAGTTCGTCCCCGGCCGAGTAGATCTCGATGATCGTGGCGGCCCCGGTCGGGGCGTGACGGACCAGTTTGACCCGTCCCCGCAGCAGGACGTACAGCCATTCCGCGGACTCGTCCTGCCGGAACAGGTACTCGCCCTTGGTGAACTCCGTCTCGACCGCGGTCTCCTCGATCCTCAGGAGTTGTGCCTCGGTGAGGCCGTCAAAGATTGCGACCTTGCGAAGCCGTTCGCTGTTCGTCATGGCACCGTCCTCCAAGGAAACCCACCTGACCTTGATTTTTAGCAACACCCGTACCACCTCATGGGCCCACCCGCCCACCCTTCTCATGGGCCCACCCGCCCACCCTTCTCATGGGCCCACCCGC
>DYKK01000288.1 GCA_020722625.1 Anaeromyxobacter dehalogenans | reverse complement strand
CCGGTGGACCGTCCGATAGCGGGGCCCCATCTCCCAGCGCGAAGCGCTGGGGAGGACGTGCCTGTGGCACGTCCGATAGATGGGGGGGGAAGTCGCGGCTCCAGGGTGGTGAATCGGTGCGTGGTCGTCTTGAAGTGACCTCAAGGTCTCGCGGAATTTCGTGGCGGATTCCGCTCCTGGTGATGGCCATGGTGTGCGTGGCCTGCTCGGGGGGGAGCGCGACGGAGCCCGGGGGCTCCCCGCAGGACCAGGACGCGGTCTCGCCCGGGAACGGAGGGACACCGCCGCCTCAGGCCGCCGGTTGCGCGAGCGACCGCGATTGCGCCGCGGGGGAGGGCTGCTCCGCGGGGCTGTGCCTTCCCTTTGCGCAGGAGGGCCGGTCCTACTCGATGATCGTGAGTCCGCCCGCGGGGAGCGGCCTGATCCAGGACCAGTTCGCGGGTGTCGCGGTCCAGGCCGGGGGGACCATGGACCTGACGGTGACCGACCCGGTCGAGGTGCGGGGGATCGTCGCGTTCACGCCGGACGCGCTGACGCCCGCGCTTGCGCCGGGGCAGGAGCCTCAGGCCCTCGAACCCGTTGAGGGATTGTTGGTCGCGACGGCCCCGGGGCTCATCCCCGGGACGCAGTTCCGGTCGGAAGCGTCGGTCCAGGCCAAGCAGAAGGTCGGGGAGGACTGGACCTTCGTGCTTCGCCTGTTGCCGGGAATTCCCTATGAGGTGACCTTCATCCCGTCGGACGACCCGGCCAGAGACGCCCTCGTGCAACTGCCCACCTATACGTTTTCGGCGCAGTTCTCCAAGTCCGAAACGGGATTCAAGGTCCTGATTCCGTCCAAGACAGACTATCTTGCCTCATCCATCGTGGGCGTGGTCTTCCTCGACGAGGCCGGAGCCCAACCGGTCCAGGGGGCGAAGGTCTCGAGCGTCGGATCGGGGATGAAGGGGACGACCGCGGTCACGGACGACAAGGGCGTCTTCCGGATCGTCGTGCCGCCGGGCACGGGGGACCTGACACTGCGTGTCGAGCCCGGGAAGGGTTCGCCGCCGTTCCCCATCCGCGAGTTCACCTACGCGGGAGGGGCCCGTGAACTCGCGGCCGATGCGACGCCCCGTTTCGTCGTGGGTCCGGTTCCTCCCGTGCGGGACGTCCTGGTCCAGGTCTTCAGCGTCGTGGGCCAGACCCTGGTTGCCGTGCCACAGGCACGAGTCGAGGCCGACGGCAAGGCCGGGGAGGGAACCGCCTCCGGGTACTCGGTGACGGGATCGGACGGGATCGCGCACCTGTCGCTGATGGAGGGAGTCTATGCCCTGGCGGTGATCCCTCCGGAAGGGTCCGCGTACGCGGCGCGGGTCAGCACGCTCGACCTCGGCGCCAACCAGGACACGAACGTGTTCCATGTCCCGTTGTCACCGCGGACGAGGATCGCCGGCGGGGTCGTGCGGGACGACGAGGGTACGCCCGTCGCGGGCGCGGTCGTGACGCTCCAGAGCGACCGGGTGTCGGCCTTCGAGGGGACCTCCCTCGCCGCCTACGAGGCCACGGCGAGCGCCGTCACGGGCGAAGACGGGACCTTCGAGGTCCTGGTGGACCCGGGGGTGTACGCGATCACCGCGATCCCACCCGCCTCCTCGGGACTGGCGCGGTTCGGCCAGCCGGAGGTGGACCTGACCGGCGGGGACGCGCAGGTCGTCGTGCGGCTCGTCCGGGGCACCCTCCTGCGGGGGCGCGTGCTCGGGGCCGGGTCCGGGGCCCCGGTCCCGGACGCCCAGATCCAGTTGTTCTTCGACGTGCCGGACAAGGAGGTGACCCCCACCTTCGTCGGGACGAGCTACGCGTCCTCGATCCAGACGGTCGGGAGCACGGGCACGGACGCGGATGGGCGTTTCTCGGTCGTCGTGCCGGACACCGGCGCCCCCGGCGACTTCCGCGACGGCGGGGAGAACGGACCCGGTTCCGGGGACACCGGGTTCGGACTGCCCGCGGTCGAGGTCCTGCCGGCGCCGGCCTCGTCGTGACGTTTCCTTCGCGCGATTTCGTGGCATAAGATCGGGGGCGGCCCCGGGGGCCGCGGGTGGGATGCGCCCGTTGAGCGGTACGGGTTTCTGGATGGTGGACCATGGATTCGACAGGGCCGGTCGTCGCCGTGGTCGGGGCCACGGGCGTCGTGGGTCGCGAGTTCCTGCACGTCCTCGAGGAGCGGCGGTTCCCCGTCTCGGAGGTCCGCCTCTACGCCTCGGGCAGGTCCGCGGGCGAGTCGCTCGTCTTCCGGAGCCGCGAGGTCGTCGTCCAGAACCTCGCCCAGGCCGACTTCGACGGCGTGGACCTCGTGCTGTCGTCGCCCGGGGCGTCGGTCAGCCGGGAGTTCGCGCCCAGGGCCGTGGCCGCCGGGGCCGTGGTCGTGGACAACTCGAGCGCCTTCCGGATGGACCCGGACGTCCCCCTCGTCGTGCCCGAGGTCAACCCGGAGGCGGCCCGCTCGCACCACGGGGTGATCGCGAATCCCAACTGCTCGACCATCCAGCTGGTCGTGGTCCTGTGGCCCATCCACCGGGCCTTCGGACTGAAGCGGGTGGTGGTCTCGACGTACCAGGCGGTGAGCGGCGCGGGTCGCAAGGCGATGGAGGAACTGATGTCGCAGTGCGTGGCCCTGTTGAACCAGAGGCCCCTGCGCATCGAGAGGTTCCCCCACCAGATCGCCTTCAACGTCCTGCCCCAGATTGACGTGTTCGAGGAGGACGGCTCCACGCGCGAAGAGGCGAAGGTGGTCCGCGAATCGCGCAAGATCCTGGGGTTGCCGGACCTGCGCATCGCCGCGACCGCGGTCCGGGTCCCGGTCATGAACGGCCACGCCGAGTCCGTGAACGTCGAGACCGAGCGACCGTGCCCCCCGGAGGCCGTGCGCGAGGTCCTGTCCGCCGCCCCGGGGGTCGTGGTCCACGACGACCCGGCGGAACTCGCGTATCCCATGCCCCTGCTCGCATCCGGGCGCGACGAGGTCTTCGTGGGTCGCATCCGCAAGGACGGGAGCGTCGAGAACGGGGTCGCCCTGTGGGTCTGCGCCGACAACCTGCGCAAGGGCGCGGCCCTGAACGCCGTGCAGATCGCGGAACTGCTTGAACGCGGATCCTGAACGGGCGTCGTCGCCGTTTTGCCAGACGGGACAGGGACGGGATTGACAAAATGGCACGGGACGCGGAGCATGGCGGGGACTCCCGCTCCCGCCGGGGAGCGTTGTGCCGCATCGATCGTGCCTCCTCGTCGTGGCACGATGGTTGCTTGACGTGCTGCCGGGTTCGCGTCCTGAACGGTGTGGGGAGGGGTTGCCGGTGGTGGAAGACAGCCGAATGCTTCGCCGTCCCTGGGTCCACGCGGCGGTCGTCGTCGGGTTGCTCGGACTGGCCCGACCGGGCCTCGCGGACATCAGCGGGTTCCAGTTCAACGGGATCGATCCGGTCGGGAGCGTGGACCTGAACGACCGGATCGGAAAGACATCGGCGTCGTCGGACCACCGGATCAACATCCAGGACTGCAAGGCGTACACGGGCAGTTCCATCGAGATCATGTGGTCGCTGACCCGCGTCCCGACCTCGGGGACGAAGGTCGCGGTCAAGATGAGCAAGCCGGGCGGCTCTTGCTCCACGTCGAGCTTGAGCGACCTCGGGGGCTCGTGCTACGAGGAGTTCCTCGTCTCCGAGAAGACCCTCGACACGTACACGAACGTGACGTTCTCGGTCGCGCTGGACGCCCTGATGGGGGGGGACTGCAACGCGGGGACGGACAAGGTCACGAACATCTACGTCCTGCTGGACGAGGCCGGGATCATCAGCGCGCAGACGATCGCGTTCCGGGTGGACCTTGAGGCCCCGGCGGCCCCGGAGATCGGCGAGCCGAAGGAAGGGGACGGGAACGTCCTCGTGACGTGGACGGATACCGCAAACTCGGACGAGACGGGGCTTCAGTATCGGGTCTTCTGGAGCGCGAGCCCCTTCGATGACTCCAACCGGTCCGAGGCGAGCCGGTCCGACGCGATCACCGGGAAGTCGTACCAGGTTTCCGGGCTCGAGAACGGCGTGGAGTACTGGTTCGGCGTCGCCGCCGTGGACGATAACGACAACGAGAGCCCGCTGTCCGCCGTGACGAGCGCAATGCCGGTCCCGTCGTACGACCTCTTCGAGTACTACAAGGAAGCAGGCGGCCGGGAATCCGGGGGGTTCTGCTTCATCGCCACCGCGGCCTACGGGAGCCCGATGGCCCGGGACGTGATGACCCTGCGCCGGTTCCGGGACCGGAGCCTGATGCGGTCATGGCCCGGGAGGGCGTTCGTGGCCCTCTACTACACGCTCAGTCCGCCCCTGGCGCGGGTCATCAAGGGACGCGACGACTTCAGGGCCGTGACCCGGGGCTTCCTGTGGCCCCTGGTGCAGGCGGCGAGGATCCTGGTCCGGGAGGACGGCGACGCAACCCGCTGAGGTGGCCGGCGGGGGTGGGTGGGTGAGG
>DYKK01000287.1 GCA_020722625.1 Anaeromyxobacter dehalogenans | reverse complement strand
GGCGACTTCGTGCGGCGCAGGTCGAGCGCGGCCCGGTCGTGGACGACCCCTTCCGGCCCTCGGACGAGCGAGAAGATGGTCATGTACCGGTCGAAACTGTGCGACTCCATGCCCGGCAGCAGGCAGAATGGGAACCCCCGAAACGTCAGGGGGAGTCCGTGTGCGTGCGCGACCTCCAGGGCCTCTCGGACGAACGGGACCGCGTCGGTCAGGCGCGGGACGATCCGATCCCGATGGATCCAGGCGTTCTCCTCCGGCATCACGAAATCGAGCGTCGGGACGAAGAGGTTGTCCATCCTCGCACCAAGGTCCACGTAGAACCGCGCCAGGTCCGGGACCTGGCGGAGGTTCATCGCGGTCACCACCGCGATGCTCTGCAAGGGGAGGTCGGGGTGACGGCCCACGGCCTCGAACGCCCGGACCACCCGGTCGAAGACCGGGTTCTGCCACAGGGCCTCCGCGGTCTCGCGGTCCGGCGTGTCGAAGGAGATGCCGACGGCGTTCACCCCCGCCTCGACGAGGCGGTCCAGGCGCCCGGGGTACGAGATCGTCACCCCGTTCGTCACGAGCGTGACGCGGCGGAAACCGAGGGCGCGCGAGGCCGCGACGAGTTTCGGGAGGTCCGGGTGCAGCGTGGGTTCTCCCCCCGTGAATGAGACCTTCTCGAGGTTCTGCTCCCGGGCGAACCGCAGGTCCGCCACGATCTCGGATACGGGCCGCAGGAAGCGGTCTTCGTGCCCGAGCAGGCAGTAGAGGCAGTTCAGGTTGCACCGGGTCCCCACGCGCAGGTCCACGGTCGGAAAGATGGTCGTCGCGTACCGCAGGACCTCGGGCACCAGGAGGTCGCGGCGCCGGAACTCGCGGGAGGCGACCACGGTGATGGACGGGCGCCCGCGCAGGTCGAGGATCCGGCGCAGGACCTCGACCTCCAGGGCGAAGCGTTCCGGGTCGCCCGCGGCCCCGCCGGACGGGAGCCACTGCCCGACGGGGGCCAGGGAACACATCGTGACGCCGTGGGCCGTCCGGACCCTCAGGAGACCGCGGGCTCGAAGCGACTCGACGATCGGGCCCACGCGCGACTCGTCGGTGACGCACAACTGCGGAAGCCGCTCGAGCGGTTCCTCGTGGAACTGAAAGAATCCAGTGAGGAAACCCCATTCCTCGCGCCCGAGGTCCAGGGCCGCGGGGATCTCGGTGAACTCCATGCGGCGTCCCTTCCCCGCCTAGAGGGTCGCGATCCCGACCTCGGTCCGACCCAGGCAGTAGGAGCAATACAACTGGGGCAGCGGCGTGCGGGGGGTCCACGTCCCCGGGCCGCCCCCCGGCGCCAGGTCGGCGTAAGCCCGCGCCAGGTCGAGCGTCCCCTCCCCGGTGAGGCCGTTGAACCAGACCACGGGCGCCGCGGGGTTGCGCGAGCGGACCCCCGCCTCGAAGACCTCCCGCTCGGCCTGGGACACGAGGTCCCCCTTCGTGATCACGCACAGGTCCGCGTCCGTGAGGTGGGGGCCGAGGCGTTCGGGCGTCCGCACCCCGCACGTGGCGTCGAGCACGCACACGGCCAGGGCCTCGCGCAGGTACGGGGCGCACCTCGCGCACAGACCCGCGGTCTCGACCCAGAGCGTGCCGAGCCGTTCCCGCCGCGCCCACTCAACGACCTCGGGCAGGTGTTCGAGCCAGGCGTGGTCCGGGCAGAACCGGTCGGCCAGGAGACGGACCGCCGGCACGCCCCTCGCCTGGTACCATGCGTCGTCGGAGGTCGTCACGCAGTCCACCTTCGCGACCCCGGCGCGGCCTGGGTCCCGACTCCCGCGGATCAGGGCGAGGGTCACCCGCGATTTCCCCGAGGAAGGCGTGCCGCCGACGATGACCAGTTCGGGGGCTTTCATGGGGGGATTCTACGGGAGGGTCGGTTCGAGTCAAGGCCGCGAACGGCCGGAAGCAGCCACCGAATTCCGCAACACCTTGAAGTTGCTCTAGAACGATGACGTACCAATTCAGCACCCTGGAGACGCGAGCACTGCTCGCGTCACGTTGCGACCGATCATGGAAAGGGCACGGACGTACCGATGAAGTCGTGACCGGGACAGGTTCAGAGGACAGAATCAGGAACAGTGTCAGAATTAGTATCAGTGTCAGTAACAGTATCAGTTACAGTGCCAGTGTCAGTTTCAGTGTCAGGTCCACGTGGGTCGCGGGGGACGGGGCGTGACGACAAGGCCACGTGCGCCGCGACCGCGGATCCCGGGTCCCGGATCCCGGATGCCGGGGGGACAGACTCAATAGACAGGTTGAGTGGGGCGGCCCCGCCCGCGCGGCATGGGTCTGCTACGCCTCGACTCCGCCGTCCAGGAGCCGCGCGCGGGTCTCCGCCGCGGTCGCGGCCGAGAGGTCGCCCGATCGGCGGTACGCGTCCGCGAGCATCTCCCAGACCCGGACCTCGATCCCGAGCGTCTCGGGTCCCTCCAGCACGGCCAGGGCCCTCTGGAGCGACCGGATCGCCTCGCGCGGACGCCCCGAGTCCAGGTGGGCCTGGGCGAGCTCGACCCGGCATTGCGCGACGCGGTCCCGGGCCCCGGCGTCCTCGTAGGCCTGGAGGGCCAGGTCCCGGAGGGCTTCGGACCGGGGCCCCGCGCCGGGCTGGCGCGCCGCCTCGAGGAAGAGGTCTCCCGCTGCCCGGGGGTGGCCGGCCCGCAGGAGGACGCGGGCGGCCTGCTCCAGGCAGAGGACCGCGGCCTCCGCGTGGGGGGACTCGTCCCCGGCGGACGCGGCGACCTCGTGGCACCCCGCGATCCGGACGAGCGACACCGCGGCCGCCTCGAAGTCATCGAGCGCGACCGCGAGGTCCAGGGAGGCCCATCCCGCGGCCAGGCACGCCCCGATGTCCCCGGCCCCGGCCAGGGCCTCGAACCGGTCCCACAGGGCCGTGAAAACGCGGGCCCGCAGGTCCATCGAGTCCGCCTGCACGACCAGGTGCCGGACCTGCGCCTCGAGGTCGCGCGCACCGAGCACCCGCGCCGCGATGAGGGCCTCAGACGCGATCACGTCCAGTCCGGTCAAGGTCCGGGTTGCGGCGAGGCGCTCGAGGGGGGGGAGGAGGGCCGCGAGCACCTCCACCGGGTCCGAGGCCTGCCGGGCCAGGGCGATCTCGCACAGGTGGACGCCCTGCTCGTCGCCGTGGGCCGCGAACAGGCGGCGGCTCCGTTCGAGGAGGGCGCGGGGGTCCGGCGCCGCCCTGTCCGGGGCGCCCTCCGACGCCGTCATGGTTCCTCTCCCTCGAGCGCCGGGTTCAGGCGGGCCGCCTCGCCCGCCACGCGATGGTATTCCGCGGTTCCCAGGTCGTCGCGCAGGGCGTCCAGGGCCGTCTGGACGGTCGCGGCCGCCTCGGACCCGCGCTCCCGCAACCCCTTGCGGGCGAGCGCCAGCACATGGTACGCGTCGAAGGCGGAACCCGCGTGCTGATACAGCGAGGCGACCTCGACGATGAACATGGCGTAGTCGTCGAGCGTGCCCACGACCCCACACCGCTCGATGGCCTGGAAGCCGGCCTGGATCGCCCGGCCGAGGTCCCCGAGGCGTTCCAGGGCCCGCATCTTGAGATTGTGCAGGGCCATCTCCATCCCGGCAGGGGCTTCCCCGGTGCGGTCGTCCCCGGCGCCCGCGACCTCGCCCAGGGCCTCGTCCAGCAGCTCCACGGCCCGCGCGGCCCCGTCCGTCACCAGGAGCATCGGGGTCAGCGAGACGACGGACAGCCAGGCATCGGGGAGCGCCCGGTGTTCCCGGGCCTTGCGGCGCGCGTCCTCGAGCGCGCGGATCGCCTCGTCCACGCGGTCGGACTGCATGAACAGGAAAGCCTGCTTCTGCCAGGCGTCGTAGCGTTCCCCGTCCCATTCCGGCCCCGGCGGGAGCGCGTCGAGGAGGGATTTCAGGCGTTGCTCCGCGAGGGGCTCCTCGCGGGCGGACAGGCTCAACGCGGCGCTCGCGACCCGCACCCAGACGCCGTTCTCGGGGTCCCCCGCCAGGAGGGACTCGGCGTGTCGCAACTCGGCCTCGGCGCCCGGCAACCGGTCGCGGGCCACGAGCACGATCCCCCGCGACAACGAGGCGCAGGCGCGCAGGCGGGGGTCGGGGCGATGACGAGCCACCTCCTCGAGGTGCTCGGCGACCTCCTCGGCCGCGTCCACGACCCCGGCCAGCAGCCCCACCCGGGTCAAGAAGACGCAGGCGTCCGCCCACAGCCCCGGGGCGACCTCGTGCAGGGAGTCCGAGACCACCGGCCACAGGAGTTCGAAATGGAGCGGCAGCAGCGACGGGAACCGCGGGATGCGGCGTGCCGCGTCGTAGCGAAGGGTCGCGGCGCTCAGGGGGTCGCGCGCGCTCCCGGCCTGGAGCGCGGCTTCGTGGGCGAGGCGACGGTAGTCCGGGGGTGCCATGTCATCCTCCTTCTTCGACCTGCTCCCTCACGACCCTGCCCAGGGCACGGTATTCCGCGTCGGCGGCGCGGCGCAGGAGGTCCTGCGAGATC
>DYKK01000286.1 GCA_020722625.1 Anaeromyxobacter dehalogenans | reverse complement strand
AGGTTCAATGGGTTGTGAAATCTGACGGCGAGTTCTGGATTCCCCAGAATCCACCGCGAAATTCTGAAAGACCTTGAAGTCACTTCCAAAACGACCACGTGCCGATTCATTTGAGGATCGCGACCTGGTTTCTTCGTGGTTCCCCTGGAGACGCGACCACCGCTCGCGTCTGGACGCGCGAGCGCTGCTCGCGCCGCCCGCGACCGATCTGCAAGATAACCACGGACTTCGAGGCGATGTCGTGCCCGGGGACAGGTTCAGGGACAGGCGACAGGGGACAGTGTCAGCGGGCAGTGACAGGGTCCGTGTGAGTGTCAGGGCCACGTTGGACGCGGGGAACTGGGCATGACGACGACGCCACGTCCACCGCGACACCGGACCCCGGTTCCCGGCCTACCGGATCGCCTTCTTGATCTCCGGGTGGAGGGGGGTCGCCGGGGTCTCCGCCGTGCCGGGAGCGGCCTCGAGGAACCCCCGGCCGAGGCGCCACCAGCGGAACCCGGGCACGGGCGTCAGGCGACCCCGGCCGTCCACGAAGCACGGGTCCGGGGCCAGGGTCCCGGCGAGCGCGGGGAGCCGGGCCGCGAGGTCCCCGTCGGCGGTGTGTCGGTCACGAGCACCAGGGCGTCCGCGCCCCGGACCGCCTCCGCCAGGTCGCGTTCCACCGGCCGCGGGAAGTCCGCGGTCGTTGCGGACCAGTTCCTCGACGAGACGTCCCGGGAGCGCCCGTTCCGGGCAAAAGGCCAGGTGAAAGTCGCGTCCCGCCTGGATCCCGCTCGCCCGTTCGAGCAGCGGTAGGACCACGCCCCGCGTGGTCCCCGGGGGCACCGACGAGGAGCTGAACCAGGCGTTCAATCGCGCGGCGCTCCGTGTTCCCGGCAAGCCCCCCGGTTCGCCGCCGACCAGCGACGACAGTTCTTCAAGATACGATACCAGCAGGGTCAGTTTGCGCTCGATCAGGGGTCTGGACGCGTCGTCAGGCAAGGCGCGCCTCCAGCCAGCCGCGCACCGCGGACCTGAACTTCTCGGTGTCGTGGAAGCGACGCGATGCGTACGACGAGAAGGCCCAAAACGCGCCCGGTTCCGACTCGTACAGAGGGTGTCCCGTCCGGGCGACCTCGTACAGCAGCAGGCCGTCGTCCCCGCGCAGGGTCGTGAGGTCCACCTCCCCTTCCCCCAGCGCTTCTTCCAGCGCCACCACCAGATCCGCCTCGCGCAAGAGCCCCATCGCTTCGTGCCGGGAAGGGAGCACGGCGATGTCGAGCTCCGACCCCGAGCAAGCACTTCACCCACTGGCGCAGAAGCAGTGTCCGGTCCCCGACCCCGCCGACGGGCTCCCCGTCACGTGCGTCGGGAACTGGGCCGAAGAGAAGATGGACTACCTCGTCGAGGCGGGGGGAGTCGAACCCCTTCCCCCGCCTGGGAGGTTGCAAGCCAGGAAGGAAGTCTTGTTCTCACGGGCACTTGCGAAGGGCCGGTCGTGACCGGTTGTGCCATGATCGCCGGTTTCGGGCACGTTTGATGGCTCACGTTGGGCACACCGACGATGAACCGTCCGAAGCCTCCGATCGCGTCAAGGCCGCCGACCGGGACCCGGCATGATCCCGGCTACGGTTCGACCGCGATGCCAAATGTGCTCAGGATGGCATCGGCGAGAGATTGAACGGTCTCCGGCTTCAGGGTGCCAAGCCGCTTCCGCAGATGCTTCTTGTCCAGCGCCCGCGTCAGATGGCACTGCGCTACCGAGTCCCTGGTCAGGCCTCCGTCGCCGCTGGCGATGAACAGGGACCCGACGACGCCCGTGCGGCGGAGGTTGGCCGTCAGTGGGATGACCAGCACCGTGGCGAGCCCCCCCAACTCCGGGGCCTGGAAGATCACCACCGGTCGGGGGAACCCCGCTTCGGACCCCCTCGGCGGGGGCAGGTCCGTCTCGAAAACGTCGCCGGTCCTGGGGTGGACCTTGCTCACGCCCCGTCCTCCCCGTCCAGCGCGTCGTTCCATTCCTCGGCGGCCGCTTCGGCGAGGGCCACGTCGTCGGCGTCCGACCCCGCAATCGGAGTCGAGAGCAGGGCCGCCACCGCGACGCCCAACGCCTTCGCGATTCGCCGGAGCGTATCGGTCGAGGTCGCGTGCCTTCCGCTCTCGACCCGGGCGATGTTCGGACGGGCCATCCCGGTCCGCTCGGCGAGGCCCTCCTGCGTGAGCCCGGCCTTCAACCGGGCCGCACGAACGTTCTGGCCGATGGCCCAGGCAGTGGCCACGGTCGGATCCGCTTCGGTCCGCACGACCACCCGACCGCGGCGGACGACATGGCCCGCCAAGTCCCCATCCCGGTTGCCCTGGGTGGTGTCGAGGGCCAACCGCCCACCGAAGTCCGGCATCAGGCGAACAGCCCTGTCCCCCATGCTCCGGGCGGACTTCTGCCGGGCGACCGACTCCCTGTAGTCTGACCAGATGCTCGCAAGCACGCTCATGACGACGCCTCCGCTCGGCCTCGCCGACGCGGCTTGGCCGGGGCCTTCGCGGCTTCCAGGACCCGAACCCGGTCCGTTGCCGCCACGAGTTCCCTCTGAAACCTCGCAGCCTCCGCCTGAAGTCTCGCGATCTCAGCCGCCGACTTCTCCACAACGCGGTTGAGTTCGTCCGTCTCCTGCTTCAGCCGGTCGTAGGCCCGTCGCAGAGCCCGGTAATGCTCGATCCGGATCCTGACCTGCCGCTCGAGGTCCCGGTTTCGCTGGGCCAATCCGTTGATTTGCTGGATCAACCCGGCCCTCTGCTGCTCGAGGTCCCTGGTCTTGGCGGCCTGGGCCAGATTCCCGATGAGGCTTGCGATGACCCCGATTCCCATCAGGATGTCCCCGCCGCTGTCGGTACTCTCAAGCTTCTTCGCCATGGCGGTCCTCCGTGCTTCAAACGACCACAGGGTCAAGGTATCAATCGTGATACAGACAGTCAAGCCCTTCGCACGGACCCGAATCCGCCATCAATTTCCGCAAGTCTTTGAACAGAGGTGAAATGAAACGAACCAGATCAAATGTATATTCGAAGACTTGCGAGAATTGTTGGCGGATCTGGGGCAGGGGCAGGCGTGGGCGATCCCGATCCCGGGCGGGCCGGCGGAACGCGGACCGGTTTTCGCAGCAACGGCACATATCGTGCCGTCCCGTCCGCTACCGTCAGACCAGGGGCGGGTGAAACGTCCCGTGTCGCCGGAGGTGACGCGATGGAACGTCGAGGGTTCTTGAGGTTGCTGTTCGGGCTTCCCCTGTTCGGGGCGGCCCGCGCCGCACGGGCGGGCGCCGCCTCGCGCCGCCTGGTGCTCCAGGTCTCGCCGCTCGCCGGCTTCCAGTTCCACCAAGGTCCCCGGGTGTGGAAGCGCCTCGCCGTGGGCGACCCCCTCACCCTCGTGCGCGAGCCGGACAACCCCCACGACCCCCGGGCCGTGCGCGTCGAGTGGCGGGGCCACAAACTGGGCTACCTCCCGCGCGTGGAAAACACCGCCGCCTCGCAGTTGCTCGACCGCGGCGCGCGCCTCTGCGCCCGCATCGCGTGGCTGCACACCGACCCCGACCCGTGAAAGAGGGTGGGGGTGAAGGTGGAGGTGAAGGAGGGGGCGCCGTGATGCACTCGCGGTCCACGGCATGGCTTCCAGGAGGTCCTGCGGGTCGCCCGTAGGTCCTGGTGGAGGCGGGACCTTTTCCGCTATCATCGTGGGCATGGACCGGACTTCGAGAGGGGGCCGAGCCGTCACGAACCCCCGCGCGTGCGTCGCCCTGGCCGCCCTGGGCGTGGTGTGCGCGCGGGACCCGATCCCATGCGTGTCGCCAGTGGGAATCGGAGACCTCGCCGTGACGGAGGTCCGGGGCAGGCAGGCGGACGCCGGGGACCCGCTCGGGCAGTGGGTCGAGGTCTGCAACCCCACGGCGGCCCGCCTGCCGCTCGCCGGGGGGGTCCTGTCCTTCGCCCGCCTGGACGGGAGCGGGGAGCGCCAGGTCCTGGTGCGGGACCGCGCGCTCGCCGTGGACCCGGGCGGGTGCGCGGTCCTGGGGCTGTTTTTCGGGGCCGGGGGGGCCACGACCGCGGACGACGCGGGCGACGCGGACGCGGCGCCCGACGGGACGGTCCCGCCGCTTCCTCCCTACGCGGACCATGATTTTTCGGACCAGTGGGACCTCGCGAGCGGCCTCTACGACGCGGCGGTCCTCGAGGTCCGGGCGTGCGGCCGGGTGGTGGACCGCGTGGTCTATCGGGACCTCCCGGACCGGGGGACGTGGTCCCTGGACGGGCGGGTGGGGCCGGACGACGAGGCCAACGACGACGAGGCGAGGTGGTGCGTGGACGCCGGGGAACCGGACCAGGGTTCCCCGGGGACGCCCGGGGAAAGGAATCGCGAATGCGGCGCGCCCGGAAACTGAGGCTTGTCCGATGGCCCGCGCTCGCCACGGCCCTGGCCCTGGCCGTGTGGGCCGCGTGGCCCCGGGGCGGGGACCCGACCGCCGAGGCCCGCTTGCGCCAAAGCCGCCCCGCGGTCCAGAC
>DYKK01000285.1 GCA_020722625.1 Anaeromyxobacter dehalogenans | reverse complement strand
AGGCGCCGCTCCTCACAACTCCGTCTCCGTGGATGTCCCCGTCTCCGTATCCAGGAGCCTGCGCACCCGCACGGCCAGGTCGTCGGGGGTGAACGGCTTCTGGAGGTACGCCGTTTCCGGACCCAGGACCCCGTTTCGGGCGATGGTCTCGTTCGAGTAGCCCGAGATGAAGAGGGCGCGCAGCCCCGGATGGAGTTCGCGGACCCTCCGGACGAGTTCGGCGCCGGACAGGAAGGGCATGACCACGTCCGTGACCACGAGCGACACGGGCCGAGAGGTCGTCCGGACCTTCTCGAGTGCCTCGACGCCGTTCCTCGCCTGCACCACGTGGTACCCGAGCCGCGCGAGGACCCGGGTCGCGAGGTCCCGGACCGCGTCCTCGTCCTCGACCAGAAGGACGGTCTCGGTCCCCCGCAGGCCGTCGGGAGGTGTCCGTTCGTCGTCCGGGGGCGGGGCCTTCCGCTCCACGACCGGATAGTACATCTCGAACCGCGTTCCCCGGCCGGGCGTGGAACGGACGGCCACGTGGCCCCCGCTCTGGCGGACGATCCCATAGACCGTGGACAGGCCCAGGCCGGTCCCGGACCCGACCTCCTTGGTCGTGAAGAACGGCTCGAACAGGTGGCTCATGGTCTCGCCGTCCATCCCGGTCCCGGTGTCCTCGATGACGAACTGGACGTACGAACCGGGCGGGATGGTGTCGTCCTCGCGGACGGACCGGGGTTCCGTGAGCACCTCGTTGCGCGTCGCCAGGGTCAGCGTGCCGCCGTGCGGCATGGCGTCGCGGGCGTTGACCGCGAGGTTCACGATCACCTGCTCCATCTGGCTCTGGTCCATCCGGATGGCGGCGAGGTCGGGATCGAGGTCGGCCTCCAGGGTCACGTCCTCCCCGATCAGGCGGCGGAGCAGCGTCTCCATGTCGCGGATCACCTGGTTCAGGTCCAGGACCCTCGGTTCCACCACCTGGCGGCGGCTGAACGAGAGGAGTTGGCCCGTCAGGGCCGCGGCGCGGTTGGCGGCCTTGACGATCTCGTCCACGCACGGTCGTCCCGGGTCGTCCGGGGGGGTCTTTTCTTTCAGCAGGGACGCGAACCCGATGATCGCGGTCAGGAGGTTGTTGAAGTCGTGGGCGATCCCGCCCGCGAGCCGGCCCAGGGCCTCCATCTTGCGCGCGCGGGCGAGCAGCCGCTCCAGTTCCTCGGCGCGCCGCCGCTCGGTCACGTCCTGGAACACGGTCATGACCGCGGGTTGCCCCTCGTAGTCGATCGGGGCGTTGGCGGCCTCGACGTGGACCACGCCTCCGTCCGGCCGGACGTAGCGCACGGCGAACGTCCGGATGACCTCACGCGCCTCGGTGACCCGGCGGATTCGCTGGTCGGCCGCGGACCGATCCTCCGGGTGCACGTACTCGAGGACATCGCGACCCACGAACTCATCCGGGTCATCAACCCCCACGATTCGCGCCGCCGCGGGGTTCACGAACAACCCCTTGCCGTCCCGGTGGACCGCGATGCCGAACGGCGCGAGTTCCACCAGTTGGCGGTGCCGGGCCTCGCTCTGGGCCAGGCGGTGCTCGGCGCGCACCCGCTCGGTGATGTCCTCGACCGTGCCTTCGTAGTACAGGACGTTGCCTTTCGAGTCCCGCACCGCGATCGCGTTCTCGCGGATCACGATGACCTGGCCGTCCTCTCGGACCCACTCCGCCTCCAGCCCGCGGACTCCCCCCGGTCGCTCCACGAGTTCCCGGAACTGCCGTCGCGAGTACCCGGGGCCGAACCCTTCGCGTTCGAGGTTGCGCCGCGCCAGTTCCTCGAAGGTGGCGCACCCGAGCATCCGCATCAGGGCCGGGTTGGCCACGAGGATGCGGCCGTCCGGGGTCGTGCGGTAGATCCCGACGTGGGCGTTGTCGAACAGGTTCTTGTACCGCTGCTCCGTCTCGTGGAGGGCCTCCTCGGTCTTGCGCGCCGTCTCGAACAAGGGGATGGCGAGGACGAGGCCGACAAACGCCAGCACGAACATCGCGAGGGCCGCGACCTCCGTCCCGAAGTCGAGTGAGACCGAGGGGACGGCGCCTCCCTGGAAGTGCGGGACCAGGCGCGCCGTGTGCCACGCGATGGCCACGGCGAGGGCGCCCGCGATCAAGAGCCACGTGAGGCTCCGGCGGGTCAGGCGCTTCAACCGGATGGCGTACAGGACGGACAGACCTCCGACCAGGAGGATGGCCGCCACGACCCCGGCTTCGAGCATGGCCGATCCCTCCGCGGTCGCCGGGGGAGGCCTGCCGGCGGCCGCCCCCCCGTCACGACCTGGGGGTCACCCCGTCCACGCAACCAAATTATCCCTGGAATTCGGGAAAAGATGGTAGTCTTTTCAACCGGCCGCTGCGGGATTGGTTGTCACGCGCGGCGTCGTGCGCTACAGTGAATCCGGCGTTCGTGCGCGAGAGTGGCGGAATTGGCAGACGCGCTGGATTTAGGTTCCAGTACCGACAACGGTGTGCGGGTTCGACCCCCGCCTCTCGCACCGAAACGGCCTTCGGGAAGAAGACCCCGCGAGCGATGCAGCGGTCCGGATGGGATCGGCAAGCCCGCGGGAGGCCCAACCCCCTCGGGTCCGAGATCCGCTCCACCGCGACGTGGGGTCACGGTGCCGGCTCCCCGGGCCGGCTCCCGACCCTGCGGCGGTAAACGTCGGCGCCGCCGGGTGACGCCACCCGTTCATAGTGCGTCCGGACGTAGGTGGCGAGATCCGGTACCCTGTCCATCGGGAAGTGTCTCCAGGCGTGGATGTCCGCCGGCGCGGTGTCGACGACATACTCCACCCGACCCGATTCCAGGTCGTCGATCAACGACCGCAACTGTTCCTCGGCCACATGGGGCCCGGGGTCGAACCCCTCGGGCAGATGGCCCGGGTCGAAGTCGCCCACGATGACCGAGGCATTCCGGTGGCGTGTCCCCGGGAGTCGTTCGGACAGGTAGTAGATGGGGGTGTAGTGCCCCCAGACAAACAGGCGGGCGGACTCCGGCGTGTTTTCGCGCAGCCATTGCGCGACGGCGACGGTCCGAGGCTCCTGGCATGGATAGTCGCCTTCGAGACCCCGCACCGTGGAATGGGCGAGGAATCCCAGGGCCGGAAAGACGAAGACCGCCGCCGCCAACCGCCGCCGCCACGCCGAGTTCGTGCGCCGAGGGTTCAGTCGATCGGAGATGCCCGGGGCCGCGAGGATGGCGAGGGCCGGCGCGAACTGCAAGAAGTAGTGCCCGTAGAACCGCCCTCCGAGGGACACCGGGATCC
Organism: Anaeromyxobacter dehalogenans; assembly: GCA_020722625.1. GTDB lineage: Bacteria > Myxococcota_A > UBA9042 > DTJE01 > DTJE01 > DYKK01. Next base: position 1,253 of record DYKK01000285.1, on the reverse strand, counting down.
ACGTGAACACAAGGCACAGGACCAGCGCCCGCCGCACCGGATCCGACAACCGACCATGCCCCCGGATCGCCTCGAGCCAGGGGAGCGGCGCCGCGAAAACGACATAAAAGAGGACGGCGCCGGCAAGCCGCGCGGGCCAGGAGCCGGCGCTCGCCCCGAAGAGGTTGTGGACGATGGGCTCGTGTGACAGCACCCCCGTCCGGACGAGCCACGCGTATCCGACGACCGCGAGGGCGAGGGGCGCGACGAAGCCGGCGCCAATGGCCGCGAGGCGTCTCCACGCCGTGAGTCGGGCCTCCCGGGTGCCCGCGGCGAGGGACTCCCAGAGGATGGCCGCTCCGACGGCCGGCATCAGGATCCCTCCCTGCTGTTTCAGGAGGGTGGCCACGCCGAGCAACGCGCCGCAGGCGAGACACCAGCGGGCGTTCTGGTCGCCCCGGGCCCGCACGAAGGCATCCAGGGCCGCAGCCACCGGAAGGTTCATCGTCAGCTCGGTCGCCACGAAAGGGACATTGCACGAGGTCACGAGCGCGTATGCCCATCCGGCCACGAGTCCGACCCGGGCGCTCCCCGTCCACCGCTCGGCCGCATGGCCGACCACGCGGCACGTCGCGAAGACCCACAGGATGCACAGGACCTGGGCGATGTGAGCCGCCTCGGCGAGCCCGTCGCCGACGAGCGTCGCGAGGACGTCCAGGTTGAAGCAAAGGTAGGTGAGCGGTATGCCTTCTTTCGTCGCGTCGAGGTGTCTCAGGGAACCGTCACGAATCGTTGCGCCGACCACGATGAAGTCGGTCTCGTCGATGTTCAGCGGACCCCAGACGACGGCCGGCGCGCGCAGCACCCCGACGGCCAGCAGCAGGGCGAGCCAGGCCCACGGATACCGGCGCTCCTCCGGCACGCCCATCCCCCTCGAGGAGCCTCGCCCCTCCATGAAGAACTGGTCTCCAGTGCGGGGAAGCGACCACCGCTCCACCCCCGCGGAAAATCAATCTATTCCCATCGGGGCGAGTGCGTCAAACAGCCCCGATCCGCCACGCTCCGCCACCCCGATCTCGGCAGCACGACGGAACACCTTGATATGTCTTGGTTTCGTGCCAGTCGCGGATTCGGCCCCTCCGTCTCCCTTGACATCGGTCTCGCCGTTGTGGGAAATTGGGCAACGATGGTTTTGTCTCCCCGGTTGGGGGGGGCAGGTTGGTGAAACTTCTTGAGATGGAGGGATTCTGAAATGGGACGAACTGCGTGGATGG
>DYKK01000284.1 GCA_020722625.1 Anaeromyxobacter dehalogenans | reverse complement strand
GTGCTCGCGTCTCCAGGGGAACCAGGAAGAGACTTTGTCGCGCTCTTCAAATGAGGCAAGGTCCCGGTGACGGGGGCCGGAGCTACCCCTGCGTCAGCACCGTGGCCGGGTCCGTGCGGGCCGCGGCGCGAGCCGGGACGTACGCCCCCACCAGGGCGAACAGGACCGCGCACCCCAGGCCTGCCATGACGACCCAGGGCGAGAACACGAAGAGGTCCGACGGACTCCCCGGGATGCGGCCCAGGATCGGCGCGGCCAGCAGGTTCGCGGCGACCGAGGCCCCGACCCCCGCCAGGACCCCGGCCGCGCCTCCCGCCAGACCGACCCACGCCGCCTCGGCCAGGATCAGCCCGCGGATGTCCCACAGGGTGGCTCCGATGGCTCGATAGACCGCGATCTCGGTGCGCCGCTCCGTGACGAGCATCAGGAAGGTGTGGGTGATGTTGATGGCCGAGATCGCCAGGATGACCATGCTGATCAAGGCGAACACGACCGTCAGGATGGCCAGCACGTTCGCGGCCTTGCGGCCCTCCTCGCTGCGCGGGGACAGCGTCAGGCCCAGGACGCGGGCGTCCTCGACGAGCGCCGGGATGTCCTCGTTGCGGGCCGTCACGACCACCACGCTCGTGAAGGCCGCGGCCTCCTCCCGTCCCCGAAACGCGGCGTTGGCCCGGACCACGTACGGGAGCGGCATCGTGACCCCAAACTCCATCGCCTTGGGCGAGAACCCGACCACGCGCGCGCGCCGCACCACCCGCTTCTCGACGCGCTCGTCCTCGATGAAGAAGGACTCGCCCAGGAGCATCGCAAACCGCACCCCCAGCATCACCTCGAGGCCCGCCAGTCGGCGCAGGCCCAGGGCCGTGGCGGCCACGCTGTTGTAAACCTCCAGGAGGAAGGGCGACAGGATCACCGGGATGGGGGCCACGCAGCGCCCCTCGGAGGCCAGGACGCTCGGGGTGGCGCAGTAGGTCCCCTCCGGGCACGGGGTCCCCGGCGTGACCTCCCCCCGCAACACGGCCCAGTCCTCGCTGAACTGGTCGCGGGCATTGCGCAAACGGCAGGCGAGGCGACGACACGTCCGAGACGCCCCGCTCCCCTCGCAGACCTCGCCGGGACGACAGTCCCTCGAATCCACGCACCGGGCGCGGCACTCCCCCCCCACGCAGGCCTGCCCCTCGGCGCACGAGTCCTCGCCGTCGCAGGCCGCCCGGCACGCCCCTCCCCGGCACGACTCGCCCGCCGCGCAGTCCCGGTCGGACGTGCACCCCAAGACGTCGCCCAGGTCGCGGAACGCCTCGTGGTAGGTCGGGCGGCGGCACTCCCTCCCCGCCTCGCACGGCCCCGACCCCGCCTCCGGCCCCAGGACCTCTCGCTCGGCCGCGCGGAGTTCGTCGCGGATCAGGTCGGGAGGCAGGCCGTCGGCGAAGGCCTCGAGGTTCGCCTGGTAGCCCAGCACGTCCCGCCCGCCCCACAGTTTCGCCTGGAACTTCGTGCGCTGCTTCGGGAAGACCCCCCGGACTCCCGGCAGGGATCGCAGCGCGTCCAGGGTCGCGCGGTCCAGGCGGGCCGGCACCTCGACCCCCAGGCCGAAGAGCCGCACGACCTCGCGCTGGAACTCCACCTGGTTGACCGGGTACAGGCGATTGATGACCCGCTCGCGCATCCCGGTGGACAGCGCCAGGAAGAACGCCAGCGTCGCCGTCCCGACCACGAGTCCGACCGCCGAGAACAGGAAGTGGCGGCGGCTCCGCGTCAGGTTGCGTCGGACCAGGGTGATGCCCGCGCGAATCGTCATGCCTTGTCCGTGTCCGGCTTCCCGTCGTCCCGCACGACCCTCCCCGCCTCGAGCGCGACCCGGCGGCCCGCGGCCCCGGCCACCTGCGGAGAATGCGTCGCGACCACGAGGGTGGTCCCGTCGCGCTCGTTCAGTTCCCGGAAGATGCCCAGGACGACGGCCCCCGTCGCCTCGTCGAGGTTCCCCGTGGGCTCGTCGCACAGGAGCAGGCGCGGCCGATTCAGGATGGCCCGGGCGATGGCCACCCGCTGCCGCTCGCCCGCGGATAGGCGGGTCGGGCGGACCCCGGCCTTGTCGCGCAGACCGACGCGTTCGAGGGCCGCCAGGGCCCGATCCACCGCGCCCGCGTCCTGCGCGACCCCCCCGAACAGGGCGGGCAGGGTCACGTTCTCGAGCACGGTGAGGTGCGCCAGCAGGTGGAACGCCTGGAACACGAACCCGATGCCTCGGTTGCGCAGGTCGGACACGTCGCGGTCGCGCAGGCGGGCCAGGTCCCGGCCGTCCAGCATGACGCCGCCCGTGTAGTCGCGGTCGAGGCCTCCCAGGACGTTCAGCAGGGTCGTCTTGCCCGACCCGGACCGCCCCGTCACGGCCACGAACTCGCCCGGCCTCACCGCGAGGCAGACCCCGTCCAGGGCGGTGACCTCGCGGGCATGGTCCCGATACACCTTGCGGAGGTCGTGGACGCGAATGGTCATCGCAGCCGCGCCTCCACGGTCAGGACCAGGCGCCCGGCCTCGAAGGTCAGGAGCGCCGCCACGGACCGCACGGACCGGACCATGTGTCCCAGGAACTCGAGGCGCCCGCCGCCGACCGCGTCGAGGAGCGCGCCGGGGTCCGCCGCCACCCGCAGGATCGTGGTCGGTTCCCGAGCAGGGACAAGAACATCCGGAATCCGCGCATGGGACGGATCGCTCCCGCCCTCCGGCGCCCGGGGTCCGGGATCCGGGGTCCGGGGTCGCGGTGGACGTGGCTTGGTCGTCATGCCCCCATCCCCTGCGCCCAACGTGGGCCTGACACTGTCACTGTCACTGTCCCCTGTCGCTGAACCTGTCCCCTGCCACTGCATCTGGCCTCCGGAGTCCGGCATCCGGGGTCCGGGGTCCGGGGTCGCGGTGGACGTGGCTTGGTCGTCACGCCCCGCCCCCCGCGTCCAACGTGGACCTGGCACTGCCACTGCCACTGTCACTGACCCTGTCCCTGTGCCTGAACCTGGCGACTGCCCCTGCCCCCCGGCATCCGGGGTCCGGGACCCGGAGTCCGGCATCCGGGGTCCGGGGTCCGGGGTCGCGGTGGACGTGGCTTGGTCGTCACGCCCCGCCCCCCGCGTCCAACGTGGACCTGGCACTGCCACTGCCACTGTCACTGACCCTGTCCCTGTGCCTGAACCTGGCGACTGCCCCTGCCCCCCGGCATCCGGGGTCCGGGACCCGGAGTCCGGCATCCGGGCCGGAATCCTCGCATGGGACGAATCGCTCGCGTGCCCGCCGGGGATCACGGGTCGTCCCGCCTCGGCCCCCGCGACCAGGAGGTCGCCCTCGACGCGGATCCCGGCGGGGATCCCCGCGGGCCCCGTCCAGGGAAACGTCCCCGTCGCGGCCGGCATCGAGCCGTCCGGCAGGGGGGAGTTCGAGACCGCCATGGCCTGCAAGACCTGCTCCGCGTCCCCGGGCGAGCGGAAGCGGGCCGCCGCGATCCATCGCAACCGCCGCAGCGCGTCAATGACGTCGGCGGGAAGCGGGGTGGGCCCGCCGCCCTGGGCCAGGACCCCGATCCCCAGTTCCCCGGTCCAGCGCTCCCACGGTCCCCGTCCCGCCCCGGCGGGCGAGCCGAAGGCCTGCCGTGTCACCGCGCTCGCGACCCCTGGGGGCAGCGCGACGTGCAGGACCGCGGCCAGTCCCGGCGCCATGGGCGTCACCAGCGGACCGGAGGCCGCCGGGGGTCCGGTCGGGCCCGCCGCGACCCGGACCCGGACCCGATCACCCACACCCACGGCCCACCGCACCTCCTGGAGGAGTGCCAGGGTCACGCCCACGCCGGGTTCGCGGACCGGGACCCCCAGGGCCTCGGCAATCCTCGTCAGGAAAAAATTGCGCACCACGCCGACCGCGACGAAGTCCCCCGCCGCGAGTTCCTCGGCCACGGGGCGCGGGTCCCATCCGGTCCCCCGCAGGTCCGTCGCGCAGCGGTCCCGGTCCCCGACACACACGAACGCGAGCCCCGGCGAGGACCACAAGGCGGCCCGCAGGCCGTCCCGGTCCACGTGGCCAAAGGACTCGCGTCCGCCGGAACCCGCCTCGTCCCGCGCGAAGCCGATCCTCGCCAGGCGGAGCCGCACCCGGCGCAATCCCCGTTCCTCGTCGTCCAGGGGCAGCACGGCCAGCACCGCGTCGTCCCACAGGGCGAAGGCCGGGCCCCGGGACGGGTCGAGCCCGTTGGCGCGGGTCCCGGCGTCGTCGTCCAGGCACATGCCCACGACCGAACGCACGAGGTCCACCGCCCCGGCCGCCACGGGCATCCGGTCCACCAAGGACACGACCGATTCTCGGATACGTGCCGGCGCGGAGAACACGAGCAGGGCCCCCGCATCCCCGGGCAGGACCGAGGCCGGGTCCGGCGCGGCCCGCGCACACGCAATGAGCGCGCTCCCCAAGGCCGCCAACCACCTCGGTCCCTTGCGATTCACGGCGTCCAACCCTAGTGGAAAGCGCGAGCGGGGTCAATCGGGGTCCGGCGTCCGGCGTCCGGGGTC
>DYKK01000283.1 GCA_020722625.1 Anaeromyxobacter dehalogenans | reverse complement strand
GTTGAGGATGTCCCGGTCCACGACCTCTTTGGGCAGGCGGTAGGCCGGGATGGCGTACCGGAGCATGCCGCCCGGCTTCGGGGCGGCCTCGAAGACCGTCACGCCGTAGCCCTTGCGCGCCAGGTGGTAGGCGGCGGAGAGGCCGGCGGGGCCGGAGCCCACGACGGCTACCTTTTCGGGGCGTACCGTTTCGGGCGGGCCGTATTCGGGGACGGGGTGGGCGGCGTAGTACCGATCCACCATGAAACGCTTGATGGCCCGGATGGGCACCGTGCCTTCGAGGGTGCCCCGCGTGCACTCACCCTCGCACGGCGCGTAGCAGGCCCGGCTCAGGCTGCCGGGAAGGGGCGCGTCCTCCATGTGGAGGTGAAAGGCCTCGTCGTACTTGCCCGCGCGCACCAGCGACACGTACCCGTGGGCCTTGACCCCGGCGGGGCAAGCGAAGGAGCAGGGCGAGGTGCCGAAACGGTCCACCACGGCCTTTTTCGGGACGGCCTGGGGAAAGGCGATGTGGGTCGCGCGCCGCGCCACGAGGTTCGCGTTGAACTCGTCGGGCAGCGCCACGGTGCAGACCAGTTCGCACTCGCCGCAGCCCGTGCAGGCGGCCCAGTCCACGAAGGTGGGCTTCTTGCGGAGCCTCACGCGGAAGAGGCCGTCCTCGCCCCGGGTGATCGCCTCGACCTCGCTGTAGAGCAGCGTCGTGATGTTGGGGTGGTGCGAGGTGGAGGCCATCTTTGGAGTGGAGATGCAGCTCGCGCAGTCGAGGGTGGGAAAGACCTTGCTCAGCAGGATCATCTTCCCGCCGATACTCGCCTCTTTTTCGACCAAGAGGACCTTGTAGCCCATGTCGCCGAGCGTGAGGGCCGATTCCATGCCGGCGATGCCGCCCCCCACCACCAGAACGTCGTAGGAGGGACGCAGGGCCGGAACATCAGGCGCGAGGGTCAACCCCGCCGTTTCAGCCATGGCTGGCTCCTGCTGGGGCGGGTTCGATCCTGGCGAGCGCGGCGTGAAACTTCTCCATGTGGGAGGCGAAGGATTCGGCGCAGACCGAGCAGACGGCGGCCATCTTGAGGCGCCTCGGGTCCAGGCCCTTCTCCGTCATGAGCCGCTGGGTCTCCTGCACCACCTTTCCCGTCCGGTCGGTGCAGTCCGAGAGGTAGGCGCAGTCACTGCCATCCGCGGCGATGAAGACGCCGTCGAACCCCCTTTCCAGGGCGTGAATCACCCATGAGGGCTTCACGCCGCTGGAGCAGGGGACGCTGATGACGACCACGGACGTGGGATAGTGCATGTGGGCGCTGCCCGCCAGGTCGATCCCGGGGTCGGAGATGGTGTTGGTCGAGAAGACCAGGATCTTGGGTCCCGAAGCGTGAGACGCCGGTGAGACGTTCATCACTTCATTTTCCGGACGAAGAGACGCCAGTAGCCGGCCTCTTCGAGGTTTCCGAGGTACTCGTGGCCCACCTTCTTGGCCCAGAGAGGGAGGTCCTGGTTGGTCCCCTCGTCGGACGAGAGCACTTCGAGAATGCCCTTGAGGGGCACGGCCGCCATGGCCCGCTTGGCCTCCAGCAGCGGCCCCGGGCACGCGGTTCCTCGGGCATCAACCTGTTTGGCGACGGACAACCCTTTCAGCTCATCCGATGTCATGACTGTCTCCTTTGAACGAGTTGGGGCGGGTGAAGGAAGGGTCGCCCCATCTCCTCCACCGCCGCTGGCCTAGTCATTCCGTGTGAACGCCATGTCGCCGCAGCGCCAGCACCCCTGAGAGGCCAGGTTGCGGTGCGGGTCCACGTCGTCGTCGCAGAGCCAAGGGGACCCCTCCTCGTCCACGACGACCTTCATGGGACGGGCTGCCACGTGGGAGGCCTCAAGAACTTCCTGCTCGGCCCCCCGTTCCTGCTTCTTCTCTTCGAGCACCATGGTGTGCCTCCTCAAGAGCCGGAGGTCTCCCACAGCAACTTTGGTGCCAGGTTCCATGACGCCTCGCGTTCCGCCGCCCGAGGGCGGTGTCGCGCGGATCAACGCGGTTCAGACTGCTGCCTGGGGTGGCAAAAGGGGTGCAAGGATGCTACTCTACTGGAAGCACAGAGTGGCGTTGCTGCTACTCTGACAGCCCTGGGCAGAGACCAGCGCGGATCCGCGTGCGGGGCCTCCCCCAGACGGGCTTCCACTGAAAGGAGTTCGCCATGGCCAAAACTCCCACGGCGCCGGCGGCCGACTGGCTCACTTCCGAGCACGCCTCCGAGCGTTTTCAGCTCGTGATCAACAGCATCGCGGACGGCGTCTTCGCCGTGGACCGGGAATGGCGCCTGACCTGCTTCAACCGAGCCGCCTCCGAGAGCATCGGCATTCCGCGCGAGCAGGCCCTGGGCCGGCCCTGCCACGAGGTGCTGAGGGCCAACGTCTGCAAGGGCGCCTGTCCCCTCCGGTACACCATGGAAAAGGGCGTCCCCATCGTCAACCTGATGGTCACCTTGCGCGATGCCCGTGGACGGCCCATCCCCGCCGCCATCTCGACGGCCGTGCTGAGGGACGGCCAAGGGAGGATCATGGGCGGCGTCGAAACCTTCCGGGACCTCAACAAGGTCCAGGCCCTTCTCCAACAGGCGGAGGCCCTCGACCCCTTGAGCACCATCGTCACCACCGATCCCTCCCTCAAGAGGACGCTCGAACTCTTGCCCACCATCGCGGCCTCGGACAGCACGGTGCTCATCGAGGGCGAGTCTGGCACCGGCAAGGGGCTCGCGGCGCGGGCGATCCACCGGTTGAGCTCGCGGAAGGAGGGCCCTTTCGTGACCGTGAACTGCGGTGCGCTTCCCGAGACGCTCTTCGAGTCGGAACTCTTTGGCTACAAGGCGGGAGCCTTCACGGGGGCCACGAAAGACAAGCCGGGGCGCGTGGCGGTGGCCGACCGCGGAACGCTCTTCCTCGACGAGATCGGCGACATGCCCCTGCCCGTCCAGGTCAAGATGCTCCGGCTCCTGCACGAGAAGGTGTACGAGCCTCTCGGTGGGACCACTTCCCAGACGGCCGACGTCCGGATCTTAACGGCCACCAACAAGGACCTGGCCAGGCTCGTCCAGGAGGGGAGGTTTCGCGAGGACCTCTATTACCGCATCAACGTCATCCGCATCACCATGCCGCCGCTGCGCGCCCGCCCGGCCGACGCAGCCCTCATCTCCGAGCGCTTCGTGCGCAGGATGGCGGCCAAGAAGGGCAAACGGATCGAGGGACTTGCGCCGGAAGCGCTGGCCCTCCTGATGCGGTACGACTTTCCCGGCAACGTTCGAGAGCTGGAAAACATCCTGGAGTACGCCTGCCTTTTCTGCTCCGGGCCGCTCATCGAGGTCCGGGACCTTCCCGAGTGGTTCCGCGAGCGCCTGTCGCCCGCGGAGCCCAAGCCGCTCTCCTTCGAGCAGGGGGAGGCCCGAATCCTCAAGGAGGTCCTGGCCAGTTGCGGCTGGAACCGTACCCGGGCGGCGGCGGTACTGGGCATTCACAAGACGACCCTGCACCGAAAAATCAGGCGTCTGCACCTCGATCTGCCCGACGGCGACGGTCGCTCCAGGCGGCGAACGTTTCCAAGATCGGGGTGAAGGATGGGGGGCGGCGGGCGTGACCCGCAGAACGTCCTTTTCGAGCGTACGTCGCTTCGCCCGGATGGTTACGCGGCTTCGATGGGCACGCTCTGGACAATGGCCTGGAGCTTCCGCATCGTCTCGATGTAGCGCAGGAAGTAGGCGCGCGAGATCTCGGCCTGGAGCGTGTATCCGAGGATCGGGTCGCCGTCCATGATCCCCTTGAGCGCGGCGGACCGGATCTTGAGCAGCCTGGTCGGCTTCACGCAACGCGCGGTCAACGTGTACTTGTCCAGTTGCATGCACACGCAGGACCCGAAGATCGCCCCGTTGGTCAGGTCGTCAATCTGGAGGCTCACGCCCTCGTCCTGGGGCAGGCGGAGGGAGACCTGGCCCTCCAACACCATGAAGAAGAACGTCGCCGGTTCGCCTCGGTGGTAAACGACCTCGCCCGCGTCGTAGGTGACCTCTTCCGCCGCCTTGGCGATGGCGTCCACCTGCTCGGTCCTCAGGTGCTTGAAGATGTCGCGGCCCGTGATGATGGATGTCTTCATGACAAACCTCCATGCTGCAAGGGGGAACCCGCCTCGACCCGAGCGACTTCAAGAGGATTGTGGGCAGATGCCCCAATCGCTGTCAAGGGATTTGTCTGGACCGGAAGGACCCGTGCTCCGCCGACGGGATCGGGACCACGCGAGTGGAGGTGGCGTGCGTCTGGTCCGGCGGCAGCACCTCCCACCGGACCGGCCCGGCCGGGGTCCGCGACAGGCGGACGCGCACCCGGTGGGTTCCGCCGGATAGCTCCGGGTGCTCCGAGCGCAGGCGGGCGAAGTCGGTCGCCTCCAGGAACCTCGTCAAGGTCTCCACGGCGTCCTGGATTTCGGGGCCGGCCGGCTCGTCCCCGAGCAGGACGTCCACGAGTCGCGCACGGGCTCGCCGGACCGCCGTCTCGATGCAGTGGTCCCCGACCCCGAGCACGACC
>DYKK01000282.1 GCA_020722625.1 Anaeromyxobacter dehalogenans | reverse complement strand
GCCTCCGCGACTGTCGAGTACGCCTTCAGGGACACCTCCTCGTACTTCAGACTGCGCCAGAGCCGTTCCACGAACACGATGTACGTGATGTCCGTGGCCCATCCATGGTTCGACCTCGTGATCGCCAGACCTCGGAGCAGGTACGGGTACACCCGGCGGCTCGCGGCCCGCTCGCGCCTCTACGCTAAGGCAGTGGAATCGGTTGCTGTCAAGCGCCGCAGACGACAGAATCCGTGAGGCCCTGCTTCGGCATCTCGACATCAGAGAAGAGGTGGCGTCACGGGGTCGCGGGCGGGGTCGTGCCGGCCGGCTTCTCGAGCACCAGGGCCCACTTTTCGAGGACCCCCTCGTCCTCGGGCATCCCGTCCACGAGGAACAGGGTCCAGCGGCCCTTCACGGACCTGCCCGCAAAGGCGTCGAGCACGAAGGTGTCGCGGAGGTTGTGGCTCGACCCGCCGGCGCGGTCCCAGACCACGGCCTCGATGCCGTCGTGTTCGAGGGTGATCCGCAGGTCCCCGACCCAGGTGTGGGCGATGGAAACCTCGAGGGACACGGACGCCGCGTTGAAGTCCTCGGGCACGTCCAGGGCGCGCACCACGCCCGTCTCGCTCCCGTCCGGGATCGGGGTCGGGGTCGCGTCCTCGTGGCGCACCGTCTCGCCGGGCGCGACCTCGCCGCCCGTGCAGCGCGACCCCGCCGGGGTGAAGCAGTTTTCGCGCACGCCCGAGGCCCCGAAGGTGGAGTCGCCCACGCGCTTGCGGATCGCGGCGAGCATGTCCTTCCACGACACGCTCCAGTCGTGCTCCGCGGCCCACATCAGTTTCGCGAGGAACGGCCCCGCGAACTCCGTGGCACTGGCCGAGACCTCGACCACCGACGACACGATGTCCACCTTGTCCCACCCGCCCTTGCCGGCGAGGATGGGGCGGACATAGTATTCATAACCAAGACATCCTCCATACAAAAATATCTGATAAAACTCAGGATACTTCGGGCGTTCCCAGAAGTCGGACGCCCCCAGCATGCTGTGCCCGTCGTAGGCGACGACCTCGTGCTCCGACAGGGCCTTCTGGAAGTTGGCGAAGTGCGAGAAATCCCCGAGCCCCGAGAAGTCATACGGCGAATACAGGTCGTACTCGAACTCGACGTCCCCGACCTTCTTCGTGAAGCGGCGGCCCACCGGCGCGGGCGTGACCTCCTGGAACCCCGCATCCTCCAGCCAGCGGGCCATGCGCCGGAACCCCTGCATCCCCCAGTCGCTGTCCGTCAGCGGGTCGTCCCCGATCTGGCCGAACAGGATCACGACCGTGATCCGGCCGTCCGCGGCCAGGAGGTCATATTCGGGATAGGTGACGGGGCCGGAGGGGAACAGGCGCGACACGGTGACGGTCAGGTCCTGGAGCGGGACCTTGCACGTGGACTTGTCCGGGTTCCACTGGTACCAGTACACGGACTGCGACAGGCCGATGTGGTCGTCCGGGTCCGCGCAGGTGTCTCCCGCGTCCGTCATGATGGAGAAGGGCTTCAGGGGGACCGGGGCCTTGAAGACCGAGCCCTCGGTCACGCCGCGGCTCGCCTGGTGCAGGAGGACCGCGTTGACGCCGCGAATGCGCCAGTGCCGCAGTTTCTCGGCCGGGAGGGACTCGGCCTGGGCCGCGGGGACCCAGGTCCCGTCCACCAGCCACTCCACGCGCTCGCGCGAGGACGAGTCCTCCGCCAGGGACTCCAGGTAGAACTCGCCGCGCTTGCGCAGGGTCGTCAGGGCGAACTGCCCGAGCATGGCCGGGCCGCTCGGCAACTGCCAGGCCGGCCCCCCCACGTCGGCCTCGAGGTCCACCTCGACCTCCTGGCCGTCCGGGTTCAGGTAGAGGGTGTCCTGCTTGCCCAGGTTCTCCTGGGCCTCGAGAAAGGGGTTGTCCTCGTCCGCCGGGGCCTGTCCGTCCCCCCCGCCGCACGCGGCGAGGAGCAGGCCCGTGGTCCAGGCGAGCGAGCGTTGGCGACTGCGCACGAGGGGTCCTCCCGTTCAAAGGGCGCCAAAATATAGCACGTTTTCTTGGGACAGGGTCACGTGTAGAACGTCCACAGGACAAGCCCGGCGAGGATCAGGCCCCCGGCCACGGCCAGGATCACGGCCCACGGGGGTCCGCGCCTCGGGGGTTCCGGGACGGGGACCGGGTCCGGGACCAGTTGCCCGACCTGGCGGAGGATCTGGGACGGCCTCGCGGCGCGCGCCGAGACCTCTTCCAGGCGCCAGGGCGAGTCGGTCGCGGGAAAGGCGCGGTCCAGGTCCGCGAGGACCTCCGCCGCCGTGCCGTAGCGCGCCTCGCGGTCCTTGGCGAGCAGCCGCAGGAGGATCGGGTCGAGCGCGGCCGGCAGGGCGGGCAGGACCCGGGTCGGGGGCCTCGGGGGCTCCTCGAGGTGTTTCACGAGCACGTCCATCGGGTTCTCGGCGTCGAAGGGGGGCACTCCGGTGACCATCTGGTACAGGATCACCCCGGCGCTATACAGGTCCGTGCGCCCGTCCAGTTCGCGCTCCCCGCGGGCCTGCTCCGGGGACATGTAGTGCGGGGTCCCCATCACGACCCGGTCGCGCGTCACGCGAACGGGGTAGAAGAACCCCTCCCCCTGTTCGCACAGGACCTTCGCGAACCCGAAGTCCAGGATCTTGACCAGGGGGCGGCCGTCCGGGGCGCGCGTCAGCAGGAGGTTGCCCGGCTTGAGGTCGCGATGGATCACGTGGCGGCGGTGGGCCACGTCCAGGGCCATCAGGACCTGCCGGGCGATCTCGATCGCGTCGCCGAGGGACAGGGGTCCCGCGGCCATCAGGTCCGCGAGGTTCTGGCCGGCCACGTACTCCATCGTCAGGTAGTGGGTCCCGTCCTCGGTGACGCCGAAGTCGTAGGTCTGCACGACCTGCGGGATGCCCAGGGCCTTGGTCACGACGGCCTCGACGCGAAAGCGCTTGACCAGTTCGTCGTCCGCGCGCAGGGTCCGGTGCAGGAACTTCACGGCCGCGAGCGCGCCGGATTCCGGGTCCTCGGCCAGATAGACGCTCCCGGTGGCCCCGTGGCCCAGCCGGTGTCGGATCACGAGGCGGTCCAGGAACCGTTGCCCGATGCGGGGGTCCGGGGGCCAGCCGCCGGCGGGGCGGCGCGTCCCGCACCGGGGACACCGCGTGTCCGACGGGTGGACCGGCGAGGCGCACTTGACGCAGGCCTGGGGCGACACCTCGGGCATCCGCTACCCCCTCCTCCCGGCTACCGGCGGCGCGCGCGGGCGCGGGCCAGGCCGGCCAGGGCCGCCGCCGCCGCGACGAGGAACCACGCGAGCGGACGGGGCGAGCCGGCGGCCGAGCACCCACCCCCCGTGCCCCCGGTCCCGGGCGCGGCCACGCACGCGCCCTGATCGCACCGCAGCCCGCGGGACCCGCAGTCCTCGACCTCGGTCCACCCGTCTCCCGTCGCGTTGCACCGCACCACCCTCGGCTGCAACGGATGGCACACGAGCGAGTCCGGGGCGCACACGGGGCCGCCGATGTCCGCCGGCGCACGGTCCGGGCCTGCGGCGTCGGGCGCCGCGCCTTCCGCCACGTCCAGGACGACCGTCTCGGGAGGCGGGCCGAGGTCGGGCGGTGTCCAGAGGTCCGGCTTCTGGCCCGGGTCGCGCCCGTGGTCGGAGATCGCGGCGTCGGGACCGGCGTCGGGCGGGCGAGGGGAGGTCGGGGACGGGCATCCGGCGGTGCCGGCCCCGCGCCCGTCCAGGGTCACGTCGAAGGACCCGCGCCCATCGGTGGCCCACTCGTAGAACGATTCCCAGCGCCGGCCATAGGCCGCGACCTTCTGGACCTGCTGAGGGGTCGGGGGCTGGCCCGCCGGGACCACGAGGATCAGGGCCCCCTTCCAGTGGCACGGTTCGAGCGGGGGTTCCCGGGGGCCGACGGAGCGGATCACGTCCTCGACCGTGAAGTCCACGCGCTTCCCCTGGAGGGTCACGGTTTCCCCGTGGAACCGCGGCGGCATGGACGCGGACCCCGAGAGATCCCCCGTGTCCACCAGGAACTGGGGCGGGACCTCCTCGGGGAGCCGCAGCCCCATCAGGTACTGGTCCATCTCGCTGTACTTCGGGTTGTCGTACCAGAGTTTGAACCACCCGTCCCCGGTGTCCTCGATGAAGGAGCCGTACATGACCGAGCGCGAGTTGTAATCGTACGACCAGTGCTGGTTGAAGCCGCTCTCGAACCCGCCGTCGCACAGGTCGCCCTGGGGGTCGCCCGTGGGTTCGTACCCGCGCACGAAGCAGTGCTTGATCCCATCCTCCTTCTGGAAGGTGATCGAGGCGAGCCACTGGTGCCCGAACTCGTGGGCCATCAGTTCGATCCCGCTCAGGGCGTACAGGGGGATGCCCGTGTACAGGGCGTCCGGGTCCGCGGGGAGTTGCTGGACGTCCCCCATCTTGACCGCGTGGCGCAGGCGGTTCTTCTTGGAGCAGAACTGACCGGCGCTGAGGACGGTCTTCATGGCCCCTCCGTCGGACACCGCGAAAGGGTTGCTCCGTGTCCGTGCGATG
>DYKK01000281.1 GCA_020722625.1 Anaeromyxobacter dehalogenans | reverse complement strand
GGCTTGCCGTCGCCCTGGAACTCCCAGACCGCGACGTGGGCGAAGTCCGCGTCGTTGCGCTTCGCCTCGCCCTCTTCGGTCTGGAACTCCTCGCGGAAGTGGGCCCCGCACGACTCGCGGCGTTCAAGTGCGTCCAGGGCCAGCAACTCGCCCAGTTCCATGAAGTCCGCCACCCGCGCCGCTTTTTCGAGTTCCTGGTTCAGTTCCGCGCCGTCGCCGGGCACCCGGACGTCCTGGGCGTATTGCTCGCGCAGCGCCCGGATCTTCCCGATGGCCTCCTTCAGGCCGGCCTCGGTCCGCGACATCCCGATGTAGTCGAACATGATGCGCCCGAGCTCCCGGTGGAACCAGTCCACGGAGTGCGACCCCTTCGCCGCAACGAAGCGCTCGATGCGCGATCGGACGTCCGCCACCGCGTCCGTGAAGTCGCTCGACTCGACCGAGACGGGCGACAGCGAGGTCCCGCCGAGATACTCGCCGATCGTGTAGGGGATCACGAAGTACCCGTCCGCGAGGCCCTGCATCAGGGCGCTCGCGCCCAGGCGGTTCGCCCCGTGGTCCGAGAAGTTCGCCTCGCCCAGCACGAACAGGCCGGGGATGGTGCTCATCAGGTTGTAGTCCACCCACAGCCCGCCCATCACGTAGTGGGGCGCCGGGTAGATGCGCATCGGGACCTGGTAGGGATTCTCGCCCGTGATGCGCTCGTACATCTCGAACAGGTTGCCGTAGCGGTCCCGGATCACGCCCTCGCCCAGGCGCCGGATCGCGTCCGTGAAGTCCAGATACACCCCCCGCCTGCTTGGCCCTACGCCGCGTCCCTCGTCGCACACCCGCTTGGCCGCCCTCGACGAGATGTCGCGCGGGGAGAGGTTGCCGTAACTCGGGTACATGCGTTCCAGGTAGTAGTCGCGGTCGGCCTCCGGGATGTCGGCGGGTGCGCGCGTGTCCCCGGGGCGCTTCGGGACCCAGATGCGGCCGTCGTTGCGCAGGGACTCGCTCATCAGGGTCAGTTTGCTTTGGTAGTCGCCCGACTGCGGGATGCAGGTCGGGTGGATCTGGGTGAAGCAGGGGTTCGCGAAGCCCGCGCCCTTGCGGTACGCGCGCCAGATCGCGCTCCCGTTGCTCGCCTTGGCGCTCGTGGACAGGTAGAAGACGTTGGAATAACCGCCCGTGCACAACACGACGGCGTCTGCGGTCCAGGCCCGGACCTCGCCCGTGACCATGTCGCGCGTGACGATGCCGCGGGCCTTGCCGTCCACCACCACGAGGTCGTGCATCTCGCATCGGGGGTGCATTTCGATCGTCCCGCGCCCGACCTCCTTGGACAGGGCCGAGTACGCACCCAGGAGCAACTGCTGCCCGGTCTGGCCCCGCGCGTAGAACGTACGCGACACGAGCGCCCCGCCGAACGAACGGTTCGCGAGGAGCCCGCCGTATTCGCGGGCGAAGGGCACGCCCTGGGCCACGCACTGGTCAATGATCGCCGTGCTGACCTCGGCCAGGCGATAGACGTTGGCCTCGCGGGAGCGGAAGTCGCCGCCCTTGATCGTCTCGAAGAACAGGCGGTACGTGCTGTCGGCGTCGTTGCAGTAGTTCTTGGCCGCGTTGATGCCGCCCTGGGCCGCGATGCTGTGGGCGCGGCGCGCGCTGTCCTGGTAGCAGAAGGCGCGTACCCGGTAGCCGAGTTCCGCGAGCGACGCCGCGGCCGACGCCCCGGCGAGCCCGGTCCCGACCACGATGACCGAGTACTTGCGCTTGTTGGCGGGGCTGACGAGCTTGATCGTGTCCTTCTTGCGGGACCATTTTGATTCAAGAGGTCCGCCCGGAATCTTGGGGTCGAGGTTCATCGGATTGGCTCCTTTCGGCAACGTCCTCTCACGGCGCGGTCACGAAGCCCAACTGGACCGACAACGGGAACGAGAGATCCCCGAGGACGACGATCAGGGTCAGGACCCTCGCGGCCAGACGAAGTGTCCGGTCGTAGTGCGGGTGGGTCAGCCCGAGGGTCTGGAGCCACGACCACAGGGCGTGCCAGAGGTGGAATCCGAGCAGGACCATGGCCACGATGTAGAACGCGGCCACTGCCGGGACCTGGAACCCGCCCACCAGGGTCGCGTACAGGTTGTCCTCGAAGACCGGCGCGGGTCGCACGTCGTGCGTGGTCAGGTGCAGGATGTGATAGATGACGAAGGCCGCGATGATGGGACCGGACAGGATCATCGTGCGCGCGGCGAGGTCGGCCTCGCGCCAGGTGCGGCCCGAGTAGGCGACCGGGCGCGCCTGGCGGTTGCGCCACCACAACTGGGCCGCGGCCAGGATGTGCAGCCCCACGCACGCGAGGAGCACGACGCGCGCGGTCCACAGGAGGGGGGCCGCCCGCGACGAGTGCAGGAAGTGCGCGTACTGGTTGATGAGCGGCGGTCCCGCGTACAACTGGAGGTTGCCGAGCATGTGCACGAGCACGTACAGGAAGAGGAGGATGCCGGTGACCGCCATCACCACCTTCTTCCCCATCGTGGTCGCGTAGTAGTTGCGGAGCGTGTCCATCGCCCTCTCCGTCGTCGCCGGGGCGAAACCTACGCCCCGGATTCCGGGGTTGTCAAGACCAAAAATGAGGGGGAGCGAAACGCGGTCAACCGTTCGTGCGGAGGAACTCCTCCAGGAAGTCCACGAGCGTCCGGACCGCGTCCAGGCCGTTCGCGTTGTAGATGGAGACGCGGATGCCGCCCATGGTCCGGTAGCCCTTGACGCCGACCATCCCGTTCTTCTTCGCCTCGGCCACGAGGCGGGCGTCGAGGTCCTCGGTGGGCAGGCGGAAGGTGACGTTCATGACGGAGCGGTGCTCGCGCACGGTGACCAGGGGCCGGTAGAAGTCGGCGTGGCGGTCCAGGCACCCGTACAGGAGGTCGGCCTTGGCCCGGTTCTCGCGCTCGATGGCCGCAAGCCCCCCCCGGGCCTTGAAGGTCGCGAGGACGTTGCGCAGGATGTAGATCGAGAAGCAGGGGGGCGTGTTGTAGAGGCTGTCCTTGTCCGCGTGGACCTTGTACTGGAGGATGGCCGGGAGCCGTTCGCTGCACCGGGCGAGGAAGTCGTCGCGGATCAGGACCAGGACCAGCCCCGACGGCCCGAGGTTCTTCTGGGCCCCGGCATAGATGATCCCGAACGGTTTCACGTCAAAGGGCCGCCACATCATGTCCGAGGACATGTCGCACGCGAGCGGGACCCCCCCGGTGTCCGGCCACTCGTGGAACTGCGTGCCCTCGACCGTGTTGTTCGACGTGAAATGGACGTAGGCCGCGTCGGGGTTCACGCGGATCTCGTCGGGCCGCGGGAGCCTCGTGAACTTCTCGCCCTCGGTGGTCGCGATGGAGCGGGCGTGGTCGGCCCCGGCCCAGGTCACGGCCTCCTTGAGGGCGCGCTTGGCCCACGTCCCCGTGACGATGTAGTCCGCCTTCCGTCCATCGAAGAGGAGGTTCATCGGGAGCATGGCGAACTGGAGGTTCCCCCCGCCTTGCAGCAGGAGGACCTTGAAGTTCTCGGGGACGGCCAGGAGTTCCCGCACAAGCGCGATGGCCTCGTGGTGGACCGCGTCGTATTCCTTGGCGCGGTGCGAGATCTCCATCACGGACATCCCGGTCCCCTCGAAATCGAGCAGTTCGTCCCGGGCGCGCTCGAGCGCCGCGAGGGGCAGGGCCGCCGGCCCCGCGTAGAAGTTGATGACTCGCCTGGACATGTCCGGTCCCTCCGCCAACGAGAAAGAAACGACGGCCTCTTCTACCTGGAATGAGTCGTGGTGTCCAGAGGAGTCGGGCGGAATCCAGCGCGGAACGGGAGCGTGTCCGGGAGGGGCAGGGCGGGGTCGAGGCCGTAGAAGTCCTTGAGGATCGCGGCCACGCCCTCCTCGTCAATCCCGCCGGCCGTCACCGTGACCACGACCTGGATCAGGGCCTCGCTCGACACGGCGCCGTCCAGGACGACGGACCGCAGGTCCGGCGGGGTCCCCGCGGTCAGCGTCGCCTCCACCTCGAAGCGCGGCTCCAGGATGGAGAGGGTCGCGACCGGTGAGCCATTCGCATCGCGGACTTTCAGGGGTATCTCGAGGCCTCGGCCCTCGAACCGGTCCCCGTTCGAGTCCAGGGGGACCGGCACCTCCGTCCCGGGGTCGGGAAGGCCGCTTTCGTCGTGGTCCTGGGCCACGATCAGGGCCGGCGCCGCGTCGTCCACGCCGCGGACGCCCCACAGCATCCTCGGGATGAACCCGTGCAGAATCGCTTGTGCGGCGTCGTTTTCCGGAACGAGGACCTCGGTCCC
Organism: Anaeromyxobacter dehalogenans; assembly: GCA_020722625.1. Lineage (GTDB taxonomy): Bacteria > Myxococcota_A > UBA9042 > DTJE01 > DTJE01 > DYKK01. Next base: position 261 of record DYKK01000281.1, on the reverse strand, counting down.
GTCCGCGTCCGAAAAGAACACGGCCTCGGGCACGGTCTGCCACGCCTCGGCCGCCTCCCCGAAGACCTCGCCGACGAGCGAGGCGAATTGCTCGTCCCGCCGCGACCAGAAGTACGCCGTACCGGTCTCGTACAGGTAGCCGAACTTGTAGGCCGTCAGGCTGTCGGGGCGGGGCCGGGCGACCTGCGCGACGGGATACCGGTATCGGGCCTCGGCCGCCTGGACGATTTCGAGGACCTCCGAGGTGATGCCGCGCGCCTC
>DYKK01000280.1 GCA_020722625.1 Anaeromyxobacter dehalogenans | reverse complement strand
GTTGGTCGCGGCGAGCAGCGCATGACGACAGAGCCACGTTCACCGCGACCCCGGATCCCGGACCCCGGCTGCCGGATGGCGGACTTGGAAGTCGCGGCCCCAGCGTGGTGAAATGAAACGAAGCGGATTTCATGTTTATTCGGGGACTTGCGGAAATTGATGGCGGAGTCGGGATCCCGATTGAACAGTTCCCTGCTCTTCTGAACCGCGCTAGACTCCCCTCCGAGCCGGGCGGGAGAAACACGGAAATGATCGGGACGGCGCCGTTGTGGAGATGGCTCGCGGCCTCGTGGGCGGTTTGCATCGTCTTCGCCTCGACCGCGGCCGCGGCCGGCGGGGCGGGGGAGGGGGAGCGAGTCGAGCCGGCCGGGGACGGGGGACACGTGAGGTCGGTCAAGGAGTCCCTCCCGGACTGGCTCCTCCTGGACGCGGAATACCGGGTCGAGACGGTGTACCTGAACCCCGTGGCCCTGAACGGGACCCTCACGGACTCGATGTCGTACACCCAGCAGCGCCTGCGCCTGGACGCCGGGCTCCAGGTGCCCGACCTGGTCCGGATCGTGACGCAGTTTGATTTGCTGAACGGGGTCCTGTTCGGCGACAACGGGGACTACCCGGGCGGGCTCGACGCGAACGAAGGCCTGTCCGGCCAGCCCCCGGAGCCCGAAAACGGCCTGTCGCTCACGTCGCGCTGGCCCAACAACGCGACGTGGGGCATCGGGCTCGTCCACCCCGCCGACCCCCTGAACCCGGACTCCTACGGCCCCGTGCTCCGGTCCGTCCAGCCCGTGCGCGTCAACCGAGTGTATGGGGAGGTCATGCTGCCGTTCGGGCTCCTGCGCGTCGGGAGACAGCCCGCGGCCTTCGGCCCCGGGATGAGCCTGCACGACGGGTCGCGGTCCAACCGGTGGGGCGTGTCGAAATATTCGGTCACGGCAGATCGGTTCCTGTTCGCGACGAAGGTGTCCGAGGCGTTCCGCATGATCGGCGCGGGGCCGGACTTCGAGCCGGACCGCTCGATGGACCACGGGGTGTTCCTGGCGGTGGCCTACGACCAGGTGGTCAACGACGACGTGTACCGTTCGTCCGACGACCTGCACCAGGCCCTGGCCGCGGTGCAGTGGAAGGCGAGGTCCGCGCGGTGGTTCGGCCTGGACGTGCGGAACTTCCTCTTTCAGGTGGCGTTCGGGGGGCGGTTCGGGAGCGAATTTGACACGCGCGTCTTCCAGGTTCCGGTCACCCTGGACTTCGGGGTCGGCCCGGTGCACGTCCTGGGGGAGTTCGCGGCCACCTTCGGGCACACGCGCGAGGTCAGCGAGGGGTTCGCGGCCCTGCGCGAGCCGGACCCGGCCAAGCGGCACATCTACGACCAGAAGATCCGGGCGTACGGGGCGCGGTTCCTGGCGGACGTGACCCTGGGCCCGGTCATGGCCACCCTCGAATTCGACTACGCGAGCGGAGACGCGGACCCGCGCGACGAGACGCCGCTGACCACGTTCTCGTTCGCGCGGGATACCAACGTGGGGCTCCTGCTGTTCGAGCACGTCCTGGCCTTCGAGACCGCGAGGTCCGCCGCGGTGGGAATCCGCAACCTGAAGAACCTCGGCGCGGGGTCCTTCCCCCTGACGGAACTGGCGAGCGACGGCCGGTTCCAGAACGCGATCGCCCTGTTCCCGCAGGTGCTCTATCGGCCGCACCCGACGCTGGGCGTGCGAGCCGGGGCCCTGGTCGCGTGGTCCGCGGCGCCCGTCGTGGACCCGGTCATGACCCTGCTCGCCGAGGACGGCCGGCGGATTGACGACGACGCCGTGAACTGGAACGGGGGGCGGCCTGCTCGCTACTACGGCACGGAACTGGACCTGCAAATCGAGTGGGCCTTCCGGGAGCATTTCCTGTGGACCCTGGAGGGTGCGGTCCTGTTCCCGGGCGCGGCCCTGAGGGACCGGAGCGGGGATGCGGTCACGGCCTTCCTGGTCGAGAACCGGTTCACCTTCCTCTTTTGAGAGGCCACGGGAGGGACCCATGACGGGGATGAGACGTCTGTTCGCGGCGGTCGCGGTCGCGGCGGCCTCGTGCGGCTACAACCCGCCGCCCCGGGCGGTGCTGGAGGCGGGCGAGGGGAACCGGATCGCGGTCGGGGACCCGCTGGTGCTGCGATTCTCCGAGCCCGTGTGCGCCGCCACCCTGGAGGTCCGCGTGTGGTCGGGCCGGAAGGACCTGTACGACCTCGAGGGCGAGCGTGTCCCCTGGGACCGGCCGATCCTGGAGGGGTGCACGCTCGGGGCGAGCCCGTGCCGGGCCGTGGCGGACGGCGACGACCACGACCCCTCGGTGACGCCCCGCGCCCGCGAGGTGTGCGGCAACGGTCTGGACGACAACTCGGACGGGCGGACGGACGAGCCGGACTGCGAGGCGTGCTACTTCCTGGACCAGGACGGGGACGGGGCCGGGGTCGCCAGCGAGGCCACGCCCTGCAAGTCGGCCCCGGAGGGCGCCTGGACCGCTCGGAGGGCCGGGGACTGCGACGACCGGGACCCGGGCGCGCACCCGGGCGCGACCGAGGTCTGCAACGGGGCGGACGACGACTGCGATGGGGCGGCGGACGAGCCGGGGGCCGGGGGCTGCGCGACCTACTTCCTGGACCACGACGGGGACGGCTGGGGGGTCGAGGGCCTGGAGCAGTGCCGTTGTTCCGCCGGGTCGGGGACCGTGGGCCGGGCCGGGGACTGCGACGACCAGGACCCGGCCGTGAACCCGGAGGCCGACGAGGCCTGCAACGGGCGCGACGACGACTGCGACGGCGTCGTGGACAGGTCGGGCTGCAAGGCGTGCGCCGCGACCTACCTGGACCTGGACGGAGACGGGTGGGGCCTGAGCACGGATTCGAAGTGCCTCGGGGAGCCCGAGGGGCATCACACGGCCGTTCGCGGCGGGGACTGCGACGATTCCGACGCGGGGGCGCACCCGGGGGCCGCGGAGGTCTGCAACGGCCGGGACGACGACTGCGACGGGTGGACCGACGAGGGACACGGCCTGCCGGGATGTCGCTGGTTCTACGAGGACGCGGACGGGGACGGGTCCGCGGGAGCGGCCTCCCGCTGCCTGTGTGCCCCCGAGGCGCCGTTCACCGTGGGGGAGGTCGCGCTGATTCTCGACGAGACGCGGACGATTGCGACGCTCGATGTGGCGCCGGGGGCGCTCGGGCCACTGGCCCAGCCCCTCGTCCTCGAGGTGATCGGCCGCCTGGCGGACTCGTCGGGGCACCCGGTTGGATATTCACAACTGTTCGATTTTCAGGTCGTGGAGCGCCGGGAGGCGGCGGTCGCGTGCCGGGAGGACACGGCGGACGTGACACCCTACGACGTGGCCGGGGGCGCCTTCCTGTTCTTCGCCCACTTCGCGAGCCCCCCGAGTCCGATCGAGTTGAACCAGCAGTTCTTCTGCGACATCGCCGTGAACCCCCGGACAGGCCGCTTCGTGATCCTGTGCACGGACGCGGACCCGCTGCCCGGGGCCCCCTTGAATACGAAAGACCCGGCGGAACTGAAGATGGACACGGGCGTCGAGGCGTTCCTCTTCACGCTGACCGGGTGCCTGGGCCAGGACCAGAGCCAGGGATACGTGTTCGAGGCAGAGCCCTTCACCCTGGCCCTGACCATCGGCCCCATCACCTTCGCCCTGCGCGACACGGTGCTGTCGGGACGCATCGGGTCCGACCCCGGGTCCGGGGGGGCCCAGTGGGACGGGACCATGGCCGTGCGCGAACTCTACATGAACGTGGCGGGCCAGGAGACGGTGTATCCGGCCGACAAGGCCAACTTCCAGATGGCTCAGATCCCGCAGGCCCTGATCCCGGAGGGGATGCCGAGGGCGTGCGACGCGGACCCGTGTTCCGTGGTCGGGGGGTCGTGCGACCTCCTGGCGCCGTGGCCGGTGCCGGAGGTGTGCCCCGCCGGGAGGGGGGAATGAGGGGTCCAGGGTCGCGGTGTACGTGGCGCCGTCGTCCCGCGCCGCCCATCGCGTCCAACGGGGCACTGCCACTGTCACTGTCACCTGTCACTGTTTCTGAACCTGTCCACTGAACCTGTCCTCGGGTTCCGGCATCCGGGGTGCGGGATCCGGCATCCGGGGTCCGGGGTCGCGGCGGACGTAACCTCCTCGTCATGCCCCGCCCCCGCGACCGACGTTGTCCTGGCACTGGCACTGTCACTGTCACTGGCACTGTCTCTGAACCTGTTCCCTGTCGGTCCCCATCCCGGGCGTCCGCGGCTGTCCCGCTGATCCGTCCGGACTGGCGCGAGCGGCGTTGGCTCCGCCAACGCTTCGCGTTGGCTCCGCCGACACTTCGTGTTGGCTTCGCCGACACTTCGTGTTGGCTTCGCCGACACTTCGTGTTGGCTTCGCCGACACTTCGTGTTCGCGCGTCCAGACGCGAGCGGGGGCTCGCGTCTCCAGGGGGAACCACAAAGCCAGCAATTCGCGATCTTCAAATAAGGCTTGGCCCCGGTGACGGGGGCGGGGCTCGTGGCTCCAGGTTCGCGTCGAGTTTCTTCGTCGTCGCGGCGGGCGCCTTGAGGGGCG